>NZ_JAAGPG010000109.1:0-20552 GCF_017104665.1 Burkholderia sp. Se-20378
TGCCGCCTGCGCGAACGCATGACCGGCGAGCGTTTCGCCCGGCAACGGCAGGCGCGGCGCGCGCACGACGAGATCCATGTTGAGACTGCCGACCACCGTCACGCGGCCGGCGTTTGCTGCGGGCGTCGTCATGCGCGACCGCCCGATGCTGGCGGCTCGCGGTACACCGCCGTCGATTCGCGCAGCACGAGGCGCGGCGACACGACGCGGCGGCGGCTCGGCACGGCGGTCGAGCCGCCACCGATCCGCTCGATCAGCGTCTGCGCGGCCATTTCGCCGAGCGCGCGCACCGACTGGCCGACCGTCGACAGCGCCGGATACGTGTAGCGGGAGAATTCGATGTCGTCGAACCCGATGATCGAACAGTCGTCGGGCACGCGCATGCCGCGCTCGGCTGCCGCGCGCAGCGCGCCGACGCCCATCAGGTCGTTGCCCGCGAAGATCGCGCTCGGCCGCACCGATTCGAACAGCCGCGACGCCGCGTGATAACCGCCGAGGCACGAGAAGTCGCTTTCCGCGATCGCGCCCGGCACGATGTCGACACCGCGCTCGGCCATCGCACGGATGAAGCCGTGCACGCGCATCGCGCTGACCGCCGTGTCGGTCGGCCCCGTGATGCAGCCGATCTTCGCGTGCCCGAGCTCGAGCAGATGGCGCGTCGCCAGGTACGCACCGCGCTCGTGGTCGATCTGCACGAGGTCGGCCGCAAGCCCCTCGATGTTGCGGTCGACAACGACGAGCGGTGCGTGGATATCCGCAAGCGTCTGCGCGAGCACCGCATCCTCGCCGGCCGATGCCACGATCAGCCCGTCGATGCGCTTTTCCTGCAGCACGCGCAGATAGTTGCGCTGCTTGACGGGATCGTCGTCCGAGTTGCAGAAGAACACACAATAGCCGTTGGCCGCGCATTGATCCTCGATGCCGCGCGCAAGCTCCGCGAAGTACGGATTCGTGCTGTTCGGCACGACGAGGCCGATGGTCGCCGTCGCACGCGCCTTCAGCGAGCGCGCCACGGCCGACGGCACGTAATTCAGCTCGCGGATTGCGCCCTCGACCTTCGCACGCACATCCGCGGACACCGGCCGCGAATTGTTCACCACGTGCGAGACGGTCGTAAACGACACGCCCGCCATGGCCGCCACATCCTTGATCGTCGCCATTTCCCGTTTCTCTCTGGTCTGTTCTGTCTGTCTTTCTACCGCACGCGTGTGCGCCGGCTGCGATACGTATCGAGCACGACCGCCACCACGATCACCGCGCCGGTGATGATCCGTTTCGTCGGCTCGTTCGCGCCGATCTGCGCCAGCCCCGCGGCCAGCACGGAGATGATCAACACGCCAAAGAACGTGCTGATCACCGAACCGCGCCCGCCCATCAGGCTCGTGCCGCCAATCACGACGGCGGCGATCACCTGCAGTTCGAGGCCGACACCCGCATTCGGGTCGGCCGCCTCGAGCCGCGAAATCTGGAACAGCGACGCAAGCCCTGCGAGTGCGCCCATCAATGCGAATACGAGAATTTTATACGGCCTCGGGTTAACCCCGGCAAGTCGAACGGCTTCTTCGTTCGTGCCGATCCCGACGAGATAGCGTCCGAACACGGTCCGCGTCAGCACGAACTGGGCCGCGATCATCACCGCGACCGCGATCAGGAATGCCGGCGAGATGCCGAGCGCGATCGGATTCGACAGGAAATCGAACGCGTCGCCGATGTAGGCCGTACGCGAATTCGTCAGCTGGTATGCGAGGCCGCGCGCGGCCTCCAGCACGCCGAGCGACACGATGAACGACGGGATTCGCCAGCCGACCGTGACCGCGCCCGTCAGCGCGCCTGTAATGGTCGCGACCGCGATGCCGATCAGCGCGGCCGGCAGCGGCCCCCACTGCCATTTCAGCGCGGCGACGCTGACCATCGACGCGGCGAGCGCGAGGACCGAGCCGACCGACAGGTCGATCCCGGCGATGATCAGCACGAAGGTCATCCCGACCGACATCACGACGAGATCGGGAATCTGGTTCGCGATCGTGCTGAACGTATCGTAGGTCAGGAAGTGCGAGCTCAGCACCGAAAACAGCGCAATCATCGCTGCGAGCGCGCCGGCGAGCCCGAGGTAGTTCGACAGGCCGAGCCGCGTGCCGGACAGCGTGCGCGCACGGCGCCCCGTCACGTCCTGCTGCGCGCCTGCGTCGGTCGGGGTTACGGGAGGCTGGGTCATTGCTGTCGTCCTGTCGTCGAAGTGCCCGGAGCGGCGCCTGGCGCCTGCCCCGCGTCCGGATGCTGCGCGCCGCCCGGCGGCGTCTCGCGGCCGAAGCCGGCGAACGCCGCGGCCAGCAGCACATCCTGGGTCCAGTTGCCGCGCTCGAACACGGCGGTCATGCGGCCGGCCGACATCACGCCGATCCGGTCGCAGATCAGCATCAGTTCACGCAGGTCGCTCGACACGACGACGAGCGCGCGGCCTTCGCGCGCGAGCGCGCCCATCAAAGTGTAGATCTCGAACTTTGCACCGACGTCGATCCCGCGCGTCGGCTCGTCGAACAGCAACACGCCCATGTCGCGCGCCAGCCAGCGGCCGATCACGACCTTCTGCTGGTTGCCGCCCGACAGCTCGCCAACCGCCTGCGTCGCGCCGTGCGTACGGATCCGCAGCGCGTCGATCTGCTGCTCGGCGAGCGCCGTTTCGCGCGCGCCGTCGACGATCCCGCCGCGCGCGAGCCGGTCGAGCTGGCCGAGCGACACGTTCGCGGTGATCGACTGCGTCAGCAGCAGTCCCTCGCCCTTGCGATCCTCGGTGATCAGCGCGATGCCGTGCTTCACCGCCTCGACGGGCGAACCGATCCGCGTCGGCTTCGGCGGCTGGCCGATCGCGATCGTCCCCGCATCCGGCGCATCCGCGCCGTAGATCAACCGCAGCAATTCGGTACGCCCTGCGCCGATCAGCCCCGAGATGCCGAAGATCTCACCCGCGCGCACCTCGAGCGACACGTCGCGCACCGCCGTCCCGCGGCTCAGGCCCGACACGACGAGCCGCGGCGCGCCGATATGGCGCTCGCCGAGATCGATGTGCTCGCCGATCTCGCGCCCGACCATCAGCGTGACGAGCCCGTCGGACGTCGTCGCCGCCATGTCGCCCGCATGGACGAGCCGGCCATCGCGCAGCACCGCGACGCGCTCGGCGACCCGCGCGAGCTCCTCGAGCCGGTGCGAAATGTAGACGATCGCGACGCCGCGCGCCTTCAGCCGGTCGATCTGCTCGAACAGCAGCTCGACTTCACGCGCGGTCAGCATCGCGGTGGGTTCGTCGAGGATCAGCACGCGGCAGTCGCCGATCAGGTTGCGCGCGATCTCGACCATCTGCTGGTGGCCGATGCCGAGCGCGCCCACCGGCGTATCGGGATCGACCGTGTCGAGCCCGACCTGCGCCATCGCAGCCCGTGCATCGTCGCGCAGCCGCGCGCGATCGATGATCCCGAAACGTCGCGGTAGACGGTTCAGGAACAGGTTTTCGGCAACCGTCAGGGTCGGCAGCAGGTTCAGCTCCTGCATCACCATGCGCACGCCGAGTGCCTCGGCCTGCGTGCGGCTCGCCGGCGCATACGGCTGACCGCCGAGCTGCATCGTGCCGGCGGTCGGTTCGACGAGCCCGCCGATGATCTTCGACAGCGTGCTCTTGCCGGCGCCGTTCTCGCCCGTCAACGCAAGCGCGTGGCCCGCCTCGAGCGTCAGCGTGACGTCGGCGAGCACGGGTTCGGCATAGGTCTTGCCGATGCCGGATACGGACAGCACGGGAGTGGCTGCGCGGGAGGGTTGGAAAGTCGGGTCCATCGCGATCCTGGTTGCGGCCGCGCGCACGCGGCGCGCGGGTGTGACGCTCACAAGTGCATGTGCATGCAGTGGCCGTGATCGCGCTCACCCCGGATAACGGCCGCCGCGCCAAATTCTTGAGGGCGGCGGCCGCATCGGGGCCGCGTCACTTCGTCACGAGATCCACCGGCGTCTCGACCACGCCCGACATGTCGGCCTGCTTGCGATGCTCGGCGATCGCCTTGAGTGCCGTGTCGATACCGAACACGGCCTGCTTCGCCGCGTACTGATCGGCGGTCGCGAGCACGCGGCCGTCCTTCAGCATCGGCTTGATCGCGTTGATGTTGTCGTAGCCGACCACGAGCACCTTGCCCTGCTTGCCGGCCGCGCGCACGGCCGACACGGCGCCGATCGCCATGTTGTCGTTGCCGCACAGCAGCGCCTTCAGGTTCGGATATTCGTTGAGCATCGCGGCAGCGACCGCATTGCCCTTGTCGATTTCCCATTCGCCGGACTGCACCGACACGACCTTCATCCCGCCCGCCTTCATCGCATCCTGGAAGCCGGCCGTGCGCTGCTGCGCATTGGTCGTCGTCGACACGCCTTCGACGATGCCGACCTGGTCGCCCGCCTTCAGCCGCTTCGCGAGGTAGTCGCCGATCTTGCGCGCGCCCTTGCGGTTGTCCGGGCCGACGAACGGCACGTTCAGGTTCTTCGACTTCAGCACGTCGGGATCGAGCCGGTTGTCGATGTTCACAACGATGATGCCCGCGTCGACCGCCTTCTTCACGACCGGCACGAGCGCCTTCGAATCGGCCGGCGCGAGCACGATCGCGTCGACCTTCGACACGATCATCTGCTCGACGATGCGGATCTGGTTCGCGGTGTCGGTCTCGTCCTTGATGCCATTGGTGATCAGGTCGAACTGACCCGCGTTGTGTTTCTGGTATTCCTTCGCGCCCGTTTCCATCGTCAGGAAGAACTCGTTGGCGAGCGACTTCATCACGAGCGCGACCTTCGGCTTGCCAGCCGATTGCGCGTGGACGGCCGGTGCGGCAGCGACCGCGACGGCGGCGAGCGCGGCGGTCAGGAAGCGACGGCGAAAGAGGACATTCATACACATCTCCTGGCGACTGGCCCCACGGGCCGGACTATTGTTTGACTGTTGTTTTAATGCGAGCAAACGTTTGCGCCACACTACCCGGGCAATGGCCATCGATGCTGCTGTCGGTACCACGGAATGGAAGCGAGGCAGACGGCCGACTGCCTGGCGCGTGCTGTCGTTTACGCGCCGCCGCCGGCGGGACGCCGGCGGAGTGAAGGCTATGCTGTACCGATTCGTGTCGGCGCGCAACCTGTCTGATCAATATTTAAGGGTTTATTCGGAGCGTGTGTCACGCCGGGTCCTGCGGCGCCGGCTCGTCTTCATCGGCCGACGGCGGCTCGCCGAATCGGTTTGCGTGCGGCGTGCCGGCGATGAAGCCGTTCATCACCAACAACGCGAGCGCGCCGACGATCGGCACGAACAGCAGCAGCATCCACCATCCCGACTTGTCGATGTCGTGCAGCCGCTTCACGCCGACCGCAATCGACGACCACACCGCGACAACCGCGATGACTACGAGCACCAGCATCGCCAGCAGCGGCAGATCGTCCTCCGGTGCGCCGCGGGAACCCGCATCGAAAATCGCGCTGAGCACCGTGGAAACCAGCGCGTAGATCCACCACGGCAGGCGCCCGATCCGGCCGTCGAAGGAAAAGAGAAACCATTTCAGATTCATTGTTTACCTCTTCGTCACGCGTGTTGCGTGCTGCGCGATATGTCTCCGAGTGTGTCGGGACCGACAATCCGCGTGCATTGTTTTGTGAAGGTGGACGGGCTGCCGGCTTCGCTTTTCGCACTTCGTCCCGGTGTTGCGCGTTGCGTCGCCGGTACGATCCGGCCGGTCACGATGGCGACCAAGGGACGGCCCGAACGCGCGTCACCCCGCATTCACACGCATTGAATCACATTTGCCGGCCAATAGATCGCTCGATATGGCAGATGGCCGAAACCGAAACGCGGTGTACACGCGCACCGTCTTGTTCTTGTCGTTGTGCTGGCAACCAAATATATGTCGTTCGCCGCTGGCGGCGAAGAATCGGGCGGGAAACGGCGATGGCGGTCGATGATTCAGTGAGTCGAACCACCAAGGCAGCGGCAGATCGCCGGCCGCTGCCCAATACATGACGACCCGCGCAGGTTCGTCGCGCCATCCGCGGTGATCGCGCGGATGGCGCACGACGCGCTGTCGTCAAACGGCTTCGCGCAACAGCCCCGCGATTTCCGCTTCGTTCAGGTGCGGCGCGAACATCTCGATCAGCCGGTATGCATATGCGCGCAGGAACGCGCCCTTGCGCAGCCCGACCCGCGTCGTGCTCGCTTCGAACAGGTGCTGCGTATCGAGCGCGACGAGCCCCGTGTCGCGTTGCGGATCGTAGGCCATCGCCGCGACCACGCCGATCCCCATTCCGAGCTCGACATACGTCTTGATCACGTCCGCGTCGATCGCGGTCAGCACGACGTCGGGCACGGCGCCCGCCTGCGTGAATGCCTGGTCGATATGCGAGCGGCCCGTGAAGTCCTGGTCGTACGTGATGATCGGATACTCGGCGATTTCCTCGAGCGTCAGGTTCTCGCGGCCGACGAGCGGATGGCCCTTCGGCACGACGACCGTGTGGTGCCACGAATAGCACGGGAACGTGACGATGTCCGGATAGCGGTCGAGCGCCTCGGTCGAGATGCCGAGATCGGCCTCGCCGTTCAGGATCATCTGCGCGATCTGCTGCGGGCTGCCCTGGCGCAGCGCGAGATGCACCTTCGGGAACACGTCGGTGAACTGGCGGATCACCTTCGGCAGCGCGTAGCGCGCCTGCGTGTGCGTCGTCGCGACGACGAGGTGGCCGCTGTCCTGGTCGGCGAACTGGCGCGCGACGCGGCGCAGGTTCTCGGCGTCGAGCAGCATCCGCTCGATCAGCTGGTGCACGGCCTTGCCGGGCTCCGTGAGCCCCGTCAGCCGCTTGCCGCGCCGGATGAAGATGTCGACGCCCAGCTCATCCTCGAGATCCTTGATCTGCTTCGACACGCCCGACTGCGACGTGTACAGCACGTTCGCGACTTCCGTCAGGTTCATGTTCTGGCGCACCGCTTCGCGCACGAACCGCAATTGCTGAAAATTCATGGGTATGCCTCTTAGGCTGTCGTTGTTTGATTATTGAATCGGAGCAATTTGCGCCCCCTGCCCTGCATTCTTGCGTTAACGCGCGGGAAACACCCTTACAGCACGCGGCACGGCGGTCGCACCATCGCCGACCTGCAGCGACAGCGCCCGCCACGCATCGCGATCGAGTTCCGCCTCGAGCGCACCGCCCGCACGCGCCTCGAGCTCCACGCGCACCGACCCGCCGAGCGGAATCACGCGGCGCACGTCCACCGCGATGCCGTCGCGGTGCCCTTCACCCACCGGCCACAGCTGCAGGTCGTGCGGGCGCACATAGGCGTTCGCGGGGCCGGCGAAATCGGCGTCGACCTCGATCGGCGCAGCTGCCCCCTCGGCGACGAAGCCACGCCCGGCGACCGTGCCCGGCAGCCGGTTCGCGGCGCCGAGGAACTCGTAGACGAACGCGCTCTGCGGATGATCGTAGACGTCCTGCGGGCTGCCGACCTGCTCGACGTGGCCGCGATTCAGCACGACGATGCGGTCCGCGACTTCCAGCGCCTCCTCCTGGTCGTGCGTGACGAAGATCGTCGAGATGTGCAGGTCGTCGTGCAGACGACGCAGCCAGCCGCGCAATTCCTTGCGGACCTTCGCGTCGAGCGCGCCGAACGGCTCGTCGAGCAGCAGCACCTTCGGTTCGACCGCGAGCGCTCGGGCGAGCGCGATGCGCTGGCGCTGGCCGCCCGACAGCTCGGACGGATAGCGCTGCGCGAGCCAGTCGAGCTGCACGAGCTTCAGCAGCTCGTGCACCTTGTCGCGGATCGCGCTTTCCGACGGCCGCTCGCGGCGCGGCTTCACGCGCAACCCGAACGCGACGTTCTCGAAGACCGTCATGTGGCGGAACAATGCGTAGTGCTGGAACACGAAACCGACCTGGCGGTCGCGCGCGCCGACCGACGCGACGTCGAGCCCCTGCAGCACCACTTGGCCGGCATCCGCGTGCTCGAGGCCCGCGATCACGCGCAGCAGCGTGGTCTTGCCGCAGCCGGACGGCCCGAGCAGCGCGACCAGCTCGCCGGGCGGGAAGTCGAGCGATACGTTGTCGAGCGCCGTGAAATCGCCGAAGCGCTTCTGAAGGTTACGGACGGTGATACCCATTCTGGTTGCCTCTTTACGATTTCGACGAAACGGCGGCGACGGGGCCGGCATGTGCGGGAACGGTGTCGCGCGCGCCCGCCAGTTCGGCGGCGAGATGGCGCTCGGCGAGCAGCTTCAGCGCGAGCGTGACGAGCGCGAGCAGCGCCAGCACCGACGCCACCGCGAACGCCGCCGCGAAGTTGTATTCGTTGTACAGGATCTCGACGTGCAGCGGCATCGTGTCGGTCTGGCCGCGGATGTGGCCGGACACGACCGACACCGCGCCGAACTCGCCCATCGCGCGCGCATTACACAGGATCACGCCGTACAGCAGGCCCCACTTCACGTTCGGCAGCGTCACGCGGCGGAAAATCTGCCAGCCGGACGCACCCAGCACGCGCGCGGCTTCTTCCTCGTCCGTGCCTTGCGCCTGCATCAGCGGAATCAGTTCGCGCGCAACGAACGGGAACGTGACGAAGATCGTCGCGAGCACGATGCCCGGCACCGCAAAAATGATTTGCACGTCGTGATCCTGCAGCCACGGCCCGAGCCAGCCCTGCGCGCCGAACAGCAGCACGTACACGAGGCCCGAGATCACCGGCGACACCGAGAACGGCAGGTCGATCAGCGTCGTCAGCAGCGCCTTGCCGCGGAATTCGAATTTCGCGATCGCCCACGAAGCGCACACGCCGAACACGAGATTCAGCGGCACGGCGATCGCGGCGACGGTCAGCGTCAGCTTGATCGCCGACCACGCATCGGGATCGGCCAGTGATTCGAGATAGAAGCCGACGCCCTTTCTCAGCGCCTCGACGAACACCGCGGCGAGCGGCACGACGAGGAAGAACGCGAGGAACGCCAGCGCGATGCCCGTGAGCAGCCAGCGCACGACGCGCGACTCGCTGACGGGGTCGAGCCGTTTCGCGGCGCGCCCTTGCGCGTCCGCAGACGGGGTTTTCAGCACGACGGTGGCCTCCTGGCTCATTGCTGGCCTCCTGCCGGGATGGCGGTGACGGCGGCGGGCGCGGGGCCGCTCGCGCCCTTGCTCGTGCGGCGCTGCAGATACCACTGCAGCGTGTTGATCAACAACAGCATCAGGAACGACACGACGAGCATCACGACTGCGAGCGCGGTCGCGCCCGCGTAGTCGTACTGCTCGAGCTTCGTGATGATGAGCAACGACGTGATCTCGGATTTCATCGGCACGTTGCCGGCGATGAAGATCACCGAACCGTATTCGCCGAGTGCGCGCGCGAACGCGAGTGCGAAACCGGTGAGGAGCGCCGGCAGCACGGCCGGCAGCACGACGCGACGGAACGTCAGCCAGCGCGACGCGCCGAGGCACGCGGCGGCCTCTTCCTGCTCGCGCTCGAAATCCTCGAGCACCGGCTGCACCGTGCGTACGACGAACGGCAGCCCGATGAAGGTCAGCGCGACCAGCACGCCGGCCGGCGTGAACGCGATCTTGATGCCGAGCGGCGCGAGATACTGGCCGACCCAGCCGTTGGTCGCGTAAACGGCCGCGAGCGAAATGCCGGCGACCGACGTCGGGAGCGCAAACGGCAGGTCGACGATCGCATCGACGAGCCGCTTGAACGGGAACGTGTAGCGCACGAGCACCCACGCGACGAGAAAGCCGAACACGGCGTTGATCAGCGCGCCGCCGAGCGCGGACGTGAACGTCAGCCGGTACGACGCGAGCACGCGCGGCGACGTGACGGCGGTGACGAACTGGTCCCACGACAGCGTCGCGGTCTTCAGGAACGTGGCGGCGAGCGGTATCAGCACCACGAGGCTCAAATAGGCCACCGTGATGCCTAGCGTCACGCCGAAACCGGGCAGCGCGCTCGGCTTGCGAAAGGTGTACGTCGTCATCGGATGCTCTTGCTGGGTCGATGCTGCTCATGGGTCCGACGCAAACGCCGGCGCAGTGAATCGCGCCGGCGAGCCGTCGGGAATGCGGCGCGCTGTCGTGGCGCGCCGCTGTCGTTATGGCGTTACTGCGGCTTGTAGATCGAATCGAACACGCCGCCGTCCGCGAAATGCGTCTTCTGCGCATTCGTCCAGCCGCCGAAGGTATCGTCGACCGTGTACAGCTTCAGCTTCGGGAACTGCTTCGTCAGCTCCGCCGGCACGTTCTTCGAACGCGGCCGGTAGTAGTTGCGCGCCGCGATCTCCTGGCCCTGCGGGCTGTACAGGAAGTTCAGGTAGGCATCGGCCAGCTTGCGCGTGCCCTTCTTGTCGACCACCTTGTCCACCACCGCGACGGGCGGCTCGGCCAGGATGCTCACCGACGGCACGACGATCTCGAACTTGTCGGTGCCGAACTCCTTGACCGACAGGAAGGCCTCGTTTTCCCATGCGATCAGCACGTCGCCGATCCCGCGCTGCACGAAGCTCGTGGTCGCGCCGCGCGCGCCCGAATCGAGCACGCCTGCGTTCTTGTAAAGCTTCGTGACGAATTCCTTCGCCGTTTGCTCGTTGCCGCCCGGCTTGTGCACCGCGTACGCCCATGCGGCCAGGTAGTTCCAGCGCGCGCCGCCCGACGTCTTCGGATTCGGCGTGACGATCGAGATGCCCGGCTTGGTCAGGTCGTCCCAGTCCTTGATCCCCTTCGGGTTGCCCTTGCGCACCAGGAACACGATCGTCGACGTGTACGGCGATGCGTTGTCGGGCAGACGCTTCTGCCAGTCCTTGTTGACGAGCCCCTTGTTCGCGAGCGCATCGATGTCGTACGCGAGCGCCAGCGTGACGACGTCGGCCTGCAGGCCGTCGAGCACCGAGCGCGCCTGCGCGCCCGAACCGCCGTGCGACTGCTTGAAGTTGACGGTCTCGCCCGTCTTCGCCTTCCACTCCTTGCCGAACGCCTGGTTGAAGTCCTGATAGAGCTCGCGCGTCGGGTCGTACGACACGTTCAGGAAGGTCGTATCGGCCTGCGCGTGCGTCGCGACGCCCAGCGCCGCCGCCGCGCCCAGCGCGAGTGTTGCGATCAGGCGGCCCACTCCGCCCACCAGCCCCGTGTTGCGCTTGCCCATCCTTGGTTCTCCAGTGTTGTCGGTATTGCGATGTCGGGCCAGTCTAACGAACGGGTTACATGATTAAAAATAATCGTTCCTCATTTTTTAATACTCAAAAGTGCTAACGCAGACGGGACGGACGGTTGCGGCAGATAAACCGGCGTCCGGACGTCGCGAAATCGCGCCGGAACCGGCGTGATCGCGTCGAACCTCACGTAACACTTGAAATTCGCGAACTACTGTATAAAAATACAGCTCACTGTCTATCCATACAGTTGAGCCATGACCAAACTCACCGCCCGTCAGCAGCAAGTGTTCGACTTGATCCGTCGCGCGATCGAGCGCTCCGGATTCCCGCCCACCCGTGCCGAGATCGCGGCCGAACTGGGCTTCAGCTCGCCGAATGCGGCCGAGGAGCACCTGCGCGCGCTGGCGCGCAAGGGTGTGATCGAGCTGGCAGCCGGTGCGTCGCGCGGCATCCGGCTGCTCGGCATCGACGATGCCCCGCACCAGTTCACGCTGCCGCACGCCGGCCTGATGCAGCTGTCGCTGCCGCTCGTCGGCCGCGTGGCTGCCGGTAGCCCGATCCTTGCGCAGGAGCACATCTCGCAGCATTACGCGTGCGATCCCGCGCTGTTCTCCAGCAAGCCCGACTACCTGCTGAAGGTGCGCGGCCTGTCGATGCGCGACGCCGGCATCCTCGACGGCGATCTCCTCGCCGTGCAGAAGCGCACGGAAGCAAAGGACGGCCAGATCATCGTCGCGCGTCTCGGCGACGACGTCACGGTCAAGCGCCTGATGCGCCGGCCTGGCGGTCTCGAGCTGATCGCGGAGAACCCGGATTACGAAAACATCTTCGTCAAGGCCGGCAGCGCGGAATTCGCGCTGGAAGGCATCGCCGTCGGGCTGATCCGCTCGGGCGAACTCTGACATTCCGTCTCGCTGAGGAGAACATCATGGAACGCCTTGCCCGTTTGCTGCCTTTCCGTCAATTCGGTCGCCTGCGTCACCTGCGCGGCCGCACGCCCTGCGCACCGCTGTCCGCGGCGGCGCCTGTTGTGCAAGAAGAAGTCGCAGTCGAACGGCAGGCGTCCCTGCTGCCGTCGGCGCTGCCCGCTTTCGCGCGGGTATCGCTGAACGCCGGCCTGAATCACGCCGAACCCGCCCGCCGCGCGCCGGTGCGCGTCTATCACGGCCGGTCGCGCCTGATCATGGTCGGCACGATCGATGCCGTGTGCCGGATGATCGATCGCTGCATCGCAGAGGAACGATCGGCCACGCCAGGCGGTCTCTGATTGCGGAACATCCCCGCACCGGAGGCAACGTGACCGGATCTTCGAGCCGCGCCTGGCGGCTCAAGCCCTTGCTGATCGTCGTGCTGGCCGTCGCCATCATTGCGGCGATCGGCTATGCGTACGCGTCGCCGTACGTCGCGCTCGGTCGCCTGAAATCGGCGATCGATGCGCGCGATGCGCAGGCCATCAGTGAATATGTCGATTTCCCGTCGTTGCGCATCAGCCTGAAGCAGCAGGTCACGGAAGAGTTGATGCGCCGGATCGACGCGGTGAAGAAGAACAATCCGTTCGCGGTGATCGGCGCTCTGATCGGGTCGGCACTGATCGGCCCGCTGGTCGATGCGTACGCCACCCCGGAGGGCGTGGCGGCGCTGATGAGCGGCTTGCCACCGCGTGGCAATCCGGGCGAGCGGCCACCCGAATGGTCGAATCTGCCGCCAGGCAGCAATACCCCAGGCGACACGCCGGCCGCGCCAGCAGCCAATCCGGCTCCGTCTAGCGCAACCGCTTCGGGCAGCAACGCGGCCACCACGGCTGCGTCATCGCAACCGCCCGCCGCTGCCGCACCGGCCAGCCCGGTCGATGCAACGCATGCGCCGCACCAGCAGCAAACCAGTGCCGGCTACCGGAATATCGATGAATTCGTCGTGACCTACCAGCGCAGTGCCGACGGCACGCGCTATGCGGCGATATTCCACCGCTTCGGCCTGTTCTCGTGGAAGTTGTCCGCGATCGACCTGCACGCCTGACAGGCCTTGGGTGGCTGTGATCGGCACGCGCGCCACGGGCGTGGCGCGACGCCTGACCGGCGCGACTCGCCGGTCAGGCAGTCATCGAATCATTGGATCATTTGCCGTTCGCCGTGGCCGCTTCACGCTCTCGCGCGATTTCGGCCTTCTGCTCCTGCGCCGACGAGCACGCAACCAGAATGCTGCAGTTCACGCGATCGAGCAGTTGCGTATTGCCCGAGCCCATCCACCATCTCGACAGTCCGCTGCGGCACCGATGGCCGACGACGACGAGGTCAGCCTGCAGCTCCGTCGCGAGATTCGCGATTTCGTCGATCGGATAGCCGAACGCGAAATGGCCTTCGGCCTGCACGCCGCGCTCACGCAACCAGTTCACCCCTTCCTGCAGGATTTCACGCGCGGTTTCCTCGAACCGGCCGCACGCGACATCGGTCAGCAAACCTGCGCTTTGTGCAATGCTCGAGCGCATGTCGACCACCGACAGCAAATGCGTCTCGGCTTTCAGGTCCATCGCGAGGTTGGCGCCGCAGCGCAGTGCCTTGCGTCCTTCGAGCGTGCCGTCGTAACACAGCAAAATCTTGTTGTAGCTAGCCATGAAACCTCCCTATCGCAACAACGAGCCTACGCATTCATCATGGTGCGCCGCAATTCAGGACGCAAGGGATGGAAAACGCTGATTCGCCCCGCTCGGCTCGTGCGCGATGATGCAGTGCACGATCGGTGCGCGCATGCATCGCACCGTGCAGGCATGCCCTGAAGAGACGCAACCGATGCACTAGAATGGCTCGTTCGTACTCCAGCGGGCCATCAGGCGCCGGCGTCGTGCGCTTCGGTCATGCCCGTGTGACACGCAATCGTCCGATCGGTTCGTCAACCGGCCGCGCATCCGGCAGCCGAACGCTTCCGCGCCCGCTTACAACGACAACATGCCCATGTCCGTTGCACCGATCGATTTCAGGAACGTCGCAAAGCACTATGGCGACAAGCTCGTCGTCAACGGCCTGTCCTTCACCGTCCAGGCCGGTGAATGCTACGGCCTGCTCGGGCCGAACGGCGCCGGCAAGACCACCACGCTGAAAATGCTGCTCGGCCTCACGCATCCCGATGCCGGCACCATTTCGCTCTGCGGCGAACCGGTTCCATCGCGTGCACGGCATGCACGCCAGCGCGTCGGGGTCGTCCCGCAGTTCGACAATCTCGACCCCGACTTCACCGTGCGCGAGAACCTGCTCGTGT
Organism: Burkholderia sp. Se-20378; assembly: GCF_017104665.1. Lineage (NCBI taxonomy): Bacteria > Pseudomonadati > Pseudomonadota > Betaproteobacteria > Burkholderiales > Burkholderiaceae > Burkholderia > Burkholderia sp. Se-20378. The sequence goes on from NZ_JAAGPG010000109.1 coordinate 14,436, forward strand.
TCAGCCGCTATTTCGGCATGTCGGCGCAGGCTGCGCAGGCGCTCGTGAAGCCGCTGCTCGAATTCGCGAAGCTCGAGAACAAGGCCGATGCGAAGGTCGGCGAGTTGTCGGGCGGCATGAAGCGCCGCCTGACGCTGGCCCGCGCGCTCGTCAACGATCCCGATGTGCTGGTGCTCGACGAGCCGACGACGGGCCTCGACCCGCAGGCGCGTCACCTCATGTGGGAACGCCTGCGCTCGCTGCTCGCGCGCGGCAAGACGATCCTGATCACCACGCACTTCATGGAAGAAGCCGAGCGCCTGTGCGACCGCCTGTGCGTGATCGAGGAAGGCCGCAAGATCGCCGAAGGCGCGCCGCACGCGCTGATCGAATCGGAGATCGGCTGCGACGTGATCGAGATCTACGGGCCCGACCCGGCCACACTGCGCGACGAGCTGTCGGCGTTCGCGAAGCACACCGAGATCAGCGGCGAGACGCTGTTCTGCTACGTGAGCGACCCGGAACCGCTCAGTGCGCGACTCAAGGGTCGCACGGGGTTGCGCTATCTGCATCGCCCGGCCAATCTTGAAGATGTGTTCCTGCGGCTCACGGGCCGCGAAATGCAGGACTGATCGATCATGGACGTCCGCAACTATTCCGCCGCCGCACCGTCGGCACCACCGCGCGTGTCACGCTTCGCGATCGCGATGCCCGCGAACGCGACCAACTGGATCGCCGTCTGGCGGCGCAACTATCTCGTCTGGCGCAAGCTCGCGCTCGCGTCGATGTTCGGCAATCTTGCCGATCCGATGATCTATCTGTTCGGGTTGGGGTTCGGGCTCGGGCTGATGCTCGGCCGTGTCGACGGCGTGTCGTATATCGCGTTCCTCGCGGCCGGCACGGTCGGGTCGAGCGTGATGATGTCCGCGAGCTTCGAGTCGATGTATTCGGGATTCTCGCGGATGCACGTACAGCGCACGTGGGAAGCGATCATGCATACGCCGCTCGCGCTCGGCGACATCGTGCTCGGCGAGATCGTCTGGGGAGCCAGCAAGGCGATGCTTTCGGGGGCTGCGATCATGCTCGTCGCGGGGGCGCTCGGCTATGCGCAGTTTCCGTCGATGCTCGTGGCGCTGCCCGTGATCGCGCTCGCGGGCCTCGCGTTTGCAAGCATCGCGATGATCGTCACGGCGCTCGCGCCGTCCTACGATTTCTTCATGTTTTATCAGACGCTCGTGCTGACGCCGATGCTGCTGCTGTCGGGCGTATTCTTCCCGACCACGCAGCTGCCGCCGATCGCGCAGCACGCGGCGCAAGCGCTGCCGCTCGCGAATGCCGTTGAACTGATCCGGCCCGCGATGCTCGGCCGGCCGGCGACCGACGTCGCGCTGCATGTCGCGGTGCTCGCCGGTTACGCGGTCGGCGGATTCCTGCTGTCCGCGTGGCTGTTCCGGCGGCGGATGATGCGCTGACAGCCGGCGCATCTGGCGCCGGCTTCATGCGACGACGTTACTCGTCGTCGTCGCTCCACGGGATTTCGACGTCGGTCAGGAACGCGACGGTCGCGAGCGGGCCACCTTCCTGGCGGCCGAGCTTGCCGTCCGCGCGATGCCATTCGACGCGGAACTGCGTGCCCGGATCGTCGGCAACCAGATAGACCGAGCGCAACTCTTCCTTGTCGGCTTCGTCCACCGGGCCGTCGAACGACACCAGCATCTTCTGCGGCCACAGACCGTTGACCGGATCGTAAATGCGGTCGCCTTGCGGAATGTCGATGCTGGCGTCGACGCCGATCGTTGCGGAGGCCTCGATGATCATCGTGCCGAGTGCGTTCAGCACGGCAGTCGCCCGCGCGGAATTGGCCTGGCGGATCGCGAGATCACCGCGCGTCAGCGCCTTTTCGAGTCGAGGATGGATCTTCGGTTGGGTCATGCGTTTTCCTGTTTGCTTCTTGTAAATGGCGCCGCACGCCTGAAGCGGCGGCGCCGGATGAATACGACGATTGCGCCCTGCTGGCGCGCCGCTTGCGCGCGTCAGAACCCGAGCGCGATCGCGAGCAGGCCGCTCGCGATCCCGAACACGACGACGAGGATCGCGACGATGGCCAGCATGTAAGGCTTGAACGAACGCGCGAGCATCGCGAGCGACGGCACGCTGATCGGCGGCAGCGTCATCAGCAGCGCGGCGGCCGGGCCGACGCCCATGCCGAGCGACAGCATTGCCTGGATGATCGGCACCTCGCCGGCCGTCGGGATCACGAACAGCATGCCCGCGACCGCGAACGCGACGATCCAGCCGAGATGATTGCCGATGTCCGGACCGATATGCGGGAACAGCCACGCACGCGCGGCGCCGAGCAGCAGCACGAGCACGATGTATTCGGGCACGAGCCGCACGGCCATGCGCGCCAGCAGCTTCATCCAGCGGACGAAAGGATTGCCGGCCGCGGCCTGCTCGGCCGCCAGCGCGGCGAGCTGGGCATCGTCGATGCTGCGGTCTTCCGGGCGTGCGATGCGGTTCAGCAGATAGCCGATCCCGAACACCATCGCGACGCCGAGCACGAGGCGCAGCGCGCTCCAGTGCCAGCCGAGCACGAAGCCCATGAAGACCAGCGCCGCCGGGTTCAGCACCGTGTTGCCGAGCCAGAACGCGACCGCGCCACCTGGCGATGCATGGCGCGCACGCAGCCCCGCGACGACCGGCGCCGCGCAGCACGTGCACATCATGCCGGGCAGCGACAGCAGGCCGCCCGCGGCAACGCTGCCGAAGCCGGTGCGGCCGAGCACGCGCGCGACCCAGTGTGCGGGCAGCAGCGCCTGCACGGCCGAACCGAGCAGCAGGCCCAGCACCATCGCCTGCCAGATCGCCTTGCCGTACGCCCACGCATAGTCGAGCGCGGCCTTCAGCGACGGCTCGGGCGCGGTCGCCGACGTGCCCATCAGGATCGACTGGCCGATCGAATGATGCTCGGCGGCAACGAACGCCTTGTTGTAGTACGGGAACCATTTCACGTAGAACAGGCCCGCGACCGCGATCAGCAGGAAGGTCATCCAGCCAAGGGCCGGACTGGGTTGGGTGCGTGTGGTCGTCATCGTGTGGTGGTCGGTTGGTCTTGTTCAGTTGCGGATTGCGCGCCTGCGGCGAGCGCGGCCGATGCGGGCAACCCGACTTGCGCGAGTTCGGCCAGCAACGCCCGCGCCTGATCGCGCCCGTCGGGGGCGTTGGGCCGGAACGTGAACGTCAGCGCCCGGTTCGGCTTGTTGTACGTCGCGCGATAAGTGCGCGCATAGGCGGGATCGTAATGCTTGTCGATCAGCTCGGTGAACAGTTCGGCCCGCGCGTCCGCATCGATCAGCGCCTTCCAGTGCGTGACCTGTTCGCGGCTATGCAGTCCGATCAGCCGATGGAGCTGCGCCTTGAACGCGTTCGGTTCGTCGAACAGGTGTGCGTAATCGTCGAGGAGGAACGCGATACGCTCGTCGTGCGCCGCGTCGACGTGCACCCACGGCCCCGCGTGAAACGCGTCGATCAACGCGATCGGCAACTGCACGAGCCCGATCCTGCGGCTTTCCGACTCGACGAACACCGGCCATTCGGGGTCGAAACGTCCAAGTGTTTCGACGAGCCCGGAGTCGAACCCCTTCTGCGCCGGCTGCGGCTTGCCCGGCAGCGCGCCAAGCAGCGAACCGCGATGGCACGCGAGCGCCTCGAGATCGAGCGTCTGGGCGCCCACGTCGCCCAGTGCGTTCAGCAGGCGCGTCTTGCCGCAGCCCGTATGGCCGACGAGCGCGATGTAGCGAAAGCGCGTCGGCAGCGAGTCGAGCGTCGCGCACACCGACTGGCGGTACGCCTTGTAGCCGCCGTCGAGCTGGCGCGCCTTCCAGCCGATCAGGTTGAACCAGGTCGTCATCGAGCCGGAGCGCTTGCCGCCGCGCCAGCAGTAGATCAGCGGCCGCCAGTTGCGCGGCCGGTCGGCGAACGTCGTGTCGAGATGGCGCGCGATGTTGCGCGCGACGATGGCCGCACCGACGCGCGTCGCCTCGTACGGCGACACCTGGCGGTACATCGTACCGACGAGCACGCGCTCCTCGTTGCTGAGTACGGGCGCGTTCAGCGCGCCGGGAATATGATCCTCGGCGAACTCGAGCGGCGTGCGCACGTCGATGATCTCGTCGAACTCGCCGGCGCGATCGAGGGTGACAATCAGGTTCTTCAATTTGGCGTCGAACAGGGGCGATGCGGCTCGATGAGCCGCATGGACACGGAAGGCGGATTGACGATTATCTCACGGGCCGGCGTCTCGGGCCGCGCGCGGCAGTCGGCGGCGGCGAGGCGGCCTGCATCGCGTCGATCAGATGGTCGCGGAACGCGCGAACCGACGCGGGCAGATCGCGCCCCGCCATCGTCTGCACCTGGATGCTGCGTTCGCGCAGCTGCGGGTTCGTCACGGGCACCACGACGAAGCCGTCCGCGGCGCAGCGGTCGCGCACCGACAGCAGCCCCGTGAACATCACCGCGCCCGTGCGCCGCGCGTAGCCGTACATCGCCGCCGTGTTGTTGCTCGTCAGTTCGGGCTCGAGCAGCAGCCCGTCGAGCGCGCACGCGATGTCGATCAGCTGGCGCACCGTCGTGCCGGCTTCGGGCAGCACGTGCGGGTGACGCGCGACATCGGCGAGCGACACCATTTCTCGCGTCGCGAGCGGATGGTCGTGCCGCACCAGCGCGAAGATCGGCGCGCGCTCGGTGTGGTCGACGCGCACGCCCTTCTCCGGCGCGAGGCTGAAGCTCAATGCGATGTCCACATCGCCGTCGCGCACACGCCGCGTCGCGTCCGCCGGCGACACCACCCACACGGAGAAATCGACGCCTGGATGGCGCGCCTTGAAGCTGGCGAGCGTGCCGGGCAGAAAGTCGATCGCGAACCCTTCCGAGCACGCGATCTTCAGCAGGCTGCCGTGCAGCGCATCGAGCCCGCCGATGTCCTTCATCACGTGTTCGGCCTCCAGCAGACTGCGCTGCGCGAACGCCAGGAGCCGCTCGCCGGCCTCCGACAGCGCCATCCCGCGCGGCCGGCGCTCGAACAGCGGTGCGCCGAGCTCGCTCTCGAGTTTCGCGATTTGACGGCTGATCGCCGATACCGCCACGTGCAGCCGCGCGGACGCGTCGCTGATCGAGCCGGTGCGCGCCACTTCGACGAAATACCGCAACGCCAGGCCATGCAGGAAAGCCGCCATCGTTCTGTCTCCGCCCGGCTGCCGGCCGCGCTGCTTTGCCTTTTCGGCAAAGAAAGGTTCGAAATTCGATCATTGTGACAAAAAAAACGGCTTTCTAGAATCGATCGCACTTCACGCTGCATGCACGATCCGGCGCGTGCAGCGAACCCGACAGAGGAGACACGACTTGAGCCGTACCGCCGCCATCCAGCACGCGCTGAACCAGTTCGAATCCGGTGCGTTCTTTACGACCCTGAGCCGCCGCGTCGGCCTGCGCACCGAAAGCCAGGACAGCGGCAACGAAGCCGCGCTGCGCGCCTACCTGACCGACGAGATCGCCCCCGAAGCCGCGCGCCTCGGCTTCACGTCGCGGATCGTCGACAATCCCGTCGACGGCGGCGGCCCGTTCCTGCTCGCCTCGCGCCACGAAGACGACGCGCTGCCGACCGTGCTGATCTACGGCCACGGCGACGTCGTGCGCGGCTACGACGCGCAGTGGCGCGCACCGCTGTCGCCGTGGATGCTGACGGCCGATGGCGACCGCTGGTATGGCCGCGGCAGCGCCGACAACAAGGGCCAGCACACCATCAACCTGGCCGCGCTGGCGAGCGTGCTCGACGCGCGCGGCGGCCGGCTCGGCTTCAACGCGAAGCTGCTGATCGAGATGGGCGAGGAAACGGGTTCGCCGGGCCTCGACGCGCTGTGCCGCCAGGAGCGCGACGCGCTCGCGGCCGACGTCCTGATCGCGTCCGACGGCCCGCGCATCGCCGCCGCGCGCCCCACGGTTTTCCTCGGCTCGCGCGGCTCGGTCAATTTCAAGCTGAGCCTGCGCGCCCGCGACGGCGCGCATCACTCCGGCAACTGGGGCGGGCTGCTGCGCAATCCGGCGATCGTGCTCGCCCATGCGCTCGCGAGCCTCGTCGAC
>NZ_JAAGPG010001098.1:0-870 GCF_017104665.1 Burkholderia sp. Se-20378
TCGACTGACGCCAGCGTGCCGGCCGCAGCGGCGTCAGCCGCACGCCGTCAGTCGCGCCTTCAGCCGCGGCGCGCGAGCCACACGCCGACGAGCGCGGACAGGCCGGTCACCACGACGCCGGGCGCGAACCGGAACATTCGCGCGTTGATGTCCACGCCCTGCTGCTGCAACACGTCGACGATCCCCGGCGCCAGCAGCAGCGTCACCCAGCCGATCACCCCGAACGCGGTGGTCGCGGTCGCGACGAGGAGCGCGATGCCCGCGCCGCGCGCGCGTGGCCGGAACGCGCCGGCGAACGCGCCCACGACCAGGAGCACAGCCGACAACCCGATCAGCACGGCGACGAACACCAGCATCGCCCCCGTATGGCCGAGCTTCAGGAACGCCATCATCTGCGCGGTGATCACGCACATGCCCGCGATCGTGAACATCACGATCGCCAGCGCATTGCGCACGAAGCTCACGCGTTCGCCTGGAAATACGCGGTCGCGGGGCGCCGGAACATCAGGTAGACGAACAGCGCGAACAACAGGACGCCCGGGATCAGCACCGCGTACATCGACGCCGGCATGTTGATGAACGAGAACGCGAAACTGAACACGGCCGTCGCGATGTAGGTCTTGCGCGACCATTCGCGGCCCTTGAGGATCGCGATGCCGACCACGACGTTCACGACTTCGAGGATCACGCTGATGCCGAGCGTCGCCCAGACGGGCAGCAGGTAGTGCGACAGCAGCGCCTGGGTGGTCGGCATGCCGATCGTGAAGGGCGTATAGATGCACGTGATCGCGTTGGTCACGATGATGATCCACGCGAGAATGGTCAGCGAAATCGGTCTTTTCATTGTGTTTTCCTTGTTATTCGCCGCCA
>NZ_JAAGPG010001099.1:0-234 GCF_017104665.1 Burkholderia sp. Se-20378
TAAAAAAAAAAAAAAAAAAAATACCAACTTAATTTTGTTACTCATTATAATCTAATATGAATTCTTTACAATATCATTCCATCCTATTATTAATTTACACCTGATGTCCGTTCCTTTATTATCATCAAATCCACAATCAATACCGAGCTAACGTCGCTTATCATCTCATATGCGAGTGTATTACGTGATGCCTATACTCTTATGACGATGCATGTATTTTTTATTTACAAACCA
>NZ_JAAGPG010001100.1:0-898 GCF_017104665.1 Burkholderia sp. Se-20378
TCGGTCGCGCTCGGCCGCGAAGCCCGCATCGACGTCGACGAGCTGCGGCCGGTGCTCGACGACATACGCGCAGGTGACTTCGCCGCCGGACGCCGCCGCGATCCGGATCGCCTCGTTCAGCGCGAGACGCGCACTCGGGCTGCCGTCGAGCCCGACGAAAATCCGCTTGTACATGGTCCGTCCCTCCGACCGGGCACGCATCGCGCGTTGCGCGACGGCGGCCCGTTATCGCCACCCGGCCCGGTGCCAGGCGGCCTGCCGAATAGTCTGCCCCACGTGCCGACGCGCCCGTTGATGCGCGTCAAGCGCGGCCGGCGCGCCCGCTGCTTCACGCCGGTTGCCGCAATTTCTAGTGACCCCATTACAAAAACCGTGTAAATCGCGCACAATTTCATCTTGAAAATAGACGTTGCATGCAGCCGGTGCGAGTTTTGTCCGGTTTTGCTGCGCTGCCGAGTGCCCACGGCAGCCCCGACAACAGAATGGCTATCGAATGACCGCAAGTGGAACCCCGACGCGTGATGCCCGAGGGCCCACGCGCCTCCAGATCATGTTACGCCAGCCGCTCGCGGCCGGCGTCGTTGCGCTGTGCGCGGGCGCGGCGCTGTCGCTCGGCGTCGCGCTGCTCGTGCGCGAGCAGTGGCAAGGCGCCGTCCATACGCGTTTCGAACGCCGCACGACGCATGTGACCGCAATGCTCCGCCACGAGTTGCAATCCGGCGTGGCCGTGCTCGAAGGCGTGCGCGGGGCGTACAGCCTCGTCCCGGGCATGACGCCCGAGCAATGGCGCCGGTATGCGGACATGCTCGACCTCGACAGCGGCCGCTCGCCGGTCCGCCAGATCGGCTATGCGCCGCTGCCGCCTGCGACACGCACTGCGCTCGCCGGCGCGAAGCCG
>NZ_JAAGPG010001101.1:0-234 GCF_017104665.1 Burkholderia sp. Se-20378
TAAAAAAAAAAAAAAAAAAAAGTACTAATATGATAGCTGGATGCAATTACACCAAGCAAGTCATCTTCATAGCCAGAACTCAGTACAACGCAGCAGTCTACTAACCGACACCCACCCATATTGCTACTTAGCCACAACCACACATATCTCAGCACTCGCACCCCCAACAATGCCACCATAATCTTCAATTCAGCGCACCACACTCATTCCCATGTACACCGTAGTACCAGATTA
>NZ_JAAGPG010001102.1:0-254 GCF_017104665.1 Burkholderia sp. Se-20378
TAATGGTAGGGGCTAGCGGGGAGAGGTGAGTGGATGGGGTGAGTGAGAAGGAGGTAAGGGAGTGGCGGGGGGGGGGAGGGAGAGGGGGTGGGGGAGGAGAAGAAATAGTGGTGGGGTGGGGAAGGGGGGAGGAGGGGGAAGGACGTGGAGTGTGGGTGGGGGGAGGAGGTGGGGGGGTGGGGGGGGGGGGTGGGGCGGGGGGGGGGGGGGGGGGGGGGGGGGGGGGGTTTTTTGTTTTTTTTTTTTTAATGCTC
>NZ_JAAGPG010001103.1:0-997 GCF_017104665.1 Burkholderia sp. Se-20378
TGCCGCCGCGTGGGGTTCGGGCAACGCCGTGAAGGTCATGGTCGAACTGGGCTGGCCGATCGCCGCGCGGGGCGGCGACTGGGATGCGAGCGCGCTGAATCACGCGGTGTTCCGCGGCGATGCGGACTTGCTGGCGTTCCTGTTCGCGCACGGCGCGAATTGGCGCGACATGCACGGGTTCGGGAGCGACGCGCTCGGCACGTTGTCGTGGGCATCCGTCAACGAACCGGAGCATGTCGGCGCGTCCGACTGGGAGGCTTGCGCGCGGGTGCTGCTCGCGCACGGCGTGCCGCAAGCCGCGCGGGACCCGTCGAATCCGGACGGCGTGCTGATCGACGGTCGCGCGATGCGTTTCTCCGAGGCCGTTACCGACGTGTTGCTCGGCATCGACGGCGGGCCGACCGCATCGATCTGAACGATCGTGGGCCGGCGACGGGCAGCGGGCGGCGCCGGCCCGCGCGTTGCCGGCTGCTGGCGTACCGTCGGCGAGCCGGGTTGTTCCAGTTGTGCGACGACATTTCGACGAATGCTGAAACGTCGCGTGCACGACCGGCGTAAGCTCAGTCGTCACTTTCCTTCCGGAGTCCGCGATGACCCGTTCCGACCTGCAAGCCCGCCAAGCCGAAGCCTTCCGCGCCCTGCATGCGCGCCCCGGCGCCTTCATCATCCCGAACCCGTGGGACGCCGGTACCGCGCGCCTGCTCGCGATGGCCGGCTTCGAGGCGCTCGCGACCACGAGTGCCGGCTACGCGTTTTCGAAAGGGCAGCCCGACAATGCGATCGACCGCGACGCGATGCTCGATCACATTAGCGAGATCGTCGCCGCGGGCGGCCTGCCCGTCAGCGCCGATCTGGAGAACGGCTTCGGCGACGCGCCCGACACGGTGGCCGAAACGATCCGGCTCGCGGCGGAGGCCGGCGCGGTCGGCGGCTCGATCGAGGACGCGACGGGCCGCGCCGACGCGCCGATCTACGCGCGCGAAGCGGCGATCGAGCG
>NZ_JAAGPG010001104.1:0-1111 GCF_017104665.1 Burkholderia sp. Se-20378
CTCAATACCGCGCTGTTCCGCACGACGGGGGCGTCCGACCAGCCGGTCGGCGTGCTCGCGTCGACGCGCGAGCTGACGGGCGATGCGGCCCGCGACGCGCTCGGCCTCTTCATCAATTCGGTCGTCGTGCGCACGCAGCTCGACCCGGCCGCGCGTCGTACGGACGTGCTCGCCCAAGTGCGCGACACGGCGCTCATGGCCTATGCACACGCGGACGTGCCGTTCGCGGAGGTCGTCGCGGCGCTGCGCGCGCCGCGTGCCGCGCAGGCCAATCCGCTGTTCCAGGTGATGTTCAACTACCTGCGCCCGACCGGTGCCGCGGCGCGCGACTGGGCCGGCCTGTCGCTGGCCGGATTCGACGAGGTGCGCCATCGCGTCGTGTTCACGCTGGAGCTGGACGTCGTCGAGCATCCGGATGGCCGCGTGAGCGCCGCATTCTCGTATGCGGACGAACTGCTCGATCGCGGTTTCGTCGATGCGCTCGTCGATGTCTATCACGACGAAGTCGCGCGTTTCGCCGGCGCGTCGGAAGCGGCGCTCGGCGCGCCCGACAAGCATGCCATTGCGCAAGCGTCGCAGCGCACGCATGCGGAAGGCAATGCACGCGCTGCAACGTCGTCCCGTGCGCCGCATGCGGCCGCCGCGCTCGCGGCGCTGTGGTCCGACACGTTCGCAACGGCCGCGCCGGAAGCGGACGCCAACCTGTTCGAAGCCGGCGCGACCTCGTTCGACGTCGTGCGCTTCGTCGACGCGGCCAGCCGCGCCGGTCACGCGCTGACGGTCGCCGACCTGTTCGCGTCGCCGACGCTTGCGGCACTTGGCGCGCGGCTCGATGCACACACGCAAACGGGACAGGAGGCGCGCCATGCTGGCTGAAGTGCGTCCGGACGGATTCACGATGCTCGATACCTACCGCCTCGCATTCGCGGACGGCCTGTTCGCCGTGCGCGACGGCGCAGAGATTCGCGTCGCGCAGGGCGACGGCATCGGTGCGCAGTTGCTGCGCGCACAACTCGGCGACGATGGCGCGCTGCGCCTCGTCGCATACAACCATCGCGCGGCGCCGGCCGACCAGCGACGTGCGCTGCTGGCCGCGCTGGCCGCGGCGTTT
>NZ_JAAGPG010001105.1:0-1307 GCF_017104665.1 Burkholderia sp. Se-20378
GCCGTGTTGCCGTGTTGCCGTGTTGCCGTGTTGCCGTGTTGCCGCGTTGCCGCGAATCATCACATCACGCGCCGTCGCCGGATGCCGTGCCGTCCAGCATCAGCGTGCCGACCCGCGCGGGCACCAGCGGCGCGCGCGGCACCGGCGCCGTACAGCCGACCAGTGCCTGCGCGGCCGAGCCGCATACGCGACCATGGCACCCGCCCATCCCGCAACGGGACTGCAGTTTCGCGGCCGTCCAGCCCGGCGCTTGCGCGACTGCGTCGAAACGCACGTCCTCGCAACGGCACAGCAGCGTGTCGGGCCGCGCGAGCCGGCGGATCGGTTCGCGAATCGCGAAACGCTCGCGTACGGCATCTGCAAATGTCTGCCAGTGCGTCCGTCGCGCGACGAGTGCGGCCAACTGCGCGGTCTGCCCGGTCGCCGCCAAACCGGCGATTTCGCCTTCGACCATCGCCAGTTCGCAACCGCCGACGCCTGTACACTCGCCAGCCGCGAAAACCCCGTCGCGGCTCGTGCGCTGATGCGCGTCGACCGCCACGGCGCCGTTGTCGATCCGGCAGCCGAGATGGCTCGGCAGCACGGTGTTCGGCACGAGGCCGAAGCCGCACGCGAGCCGGTCGCAGTCGACCTCGAACTCGCGATCGCCCTGACGAATCCGCACGCGTTCGAGCCGCTTGTCGCCGAATGCTTCGACGACATGCGCATCGGGCCGATAGGCGGCGGTGACGAGCTTCGCGGCCTGCGCGAGCTTCGACGGCCAGCGCCACAGCCCGGCCCCGAAGCCGGCCACATCGCCCCACGCGGCCTGTTCGAGCACATGCGACACGCGCGCGCCAGCCTGACGGGCCGTCGCCGCGCTCGCCAGCAGCAGCGGCCCGCTGCCCGCGATCACCGTGCGCTGCCCGCGCACGTCGAGGCCGTACTTGATCAACGCCTGCAAGCCGCCCGCACCCGTGACACCCGGCAGCGTCCAGCCCGGAAACGGCAGCAGCAGCTCGCGTGCGCCGCAACAGAGAATCAGCATCCGGAAATCGAGCAGCAGCCCGCGTTCGTCGTCTTCGAGCAGCAAGGTGCCCGGCTGCGTTTCGGCGACGATGCGCGTCGCCGCGAGATGCGTGACGTTCGGCTGCCGCAACACGGCGAGCCGCTCGGCGGCGGCCGGCGGCGGCGCAGCCGCCGCGCCTTGCCGCCAGATCTGCCCGCCCGCGCGCGGGTTGTCGTCGACGATCGCAACCGTCGCACCGCGTCGCGCGGCGGCCCGTGCGGCCGACAGCCCGGCCGGGCCCGCGCCGACGATCGCGACG
>NZ_JAAGPG010001106.1:0-1303 GCF_017104665.1 Burkholderia sp. Se-20378
AAGTCGCTCAGCGCGCGCACGTGAGCGCCGCGTGGTACACGTGGCTCGAACAGGGGCGCGGCGGTGCGCCGTCGGCCGACGTGCTCGACCGGCTCGCCCGCGCGCTGCTGCTGAACGACGCCGAGCGCGAACATCTGTTCCTGATCGGCGTCGGCCATCTGCCGGAAGTGCGCTATCACGCTGCCGACCCTGTGTCGCCGCGCGTGCAGCACGTGCTCGATTCGCTCGACGCGAGCCCCGCGATCGTGCGCTCGGCGACGTGGGACGTCGTCGCGTGGAACGACGCGGCGGCCGCGACGCTGACCGACTACACGACGCTGTCGCCGGAACGGCGCAACATCCTGCGGCTGATCTTCGTCGATCCGCACGTGCGCGGCGTACAGGCGAACTGGGAGCGCGTCGCGCGGTTCGCAGTGGGCGCGTTTCGCGCCGACGTCGCGCGCGGCGGCGCGACGCAGGCCGTGCAGGCGTTCGTCGACGAGATGCGCGCGACGAGCGCCGAGTTCGACGCGCTGTGGCGCGACCACGATATCCGCTCGCACGAGGAAGGGACCAAGGAGCTCCACCATCCTGTCGTCGGGCGAATCGCGCTCGAATACTCGGCGTTCGCGGTGAGCGGCCGGCCCGACCAGACGCTCGTGATCTTTACGCCGGAAACGGCAACCGATCGCGCGCTCGTCCGGACGCTGGTGGCCGCGCGAAAGCAAGCGCTGGCCGAACAGATGCCCGTCGCTTGACGGCGCGCGTTTCGCCTGACTCGTCAGATAAAAGCGCCGTCGCACCGTATCGCCCGCCTTCGCCAGCCGCGCCCATCCGGCCCCATCGCTCCGCGCAAACCCATCGCATTCCACACTGATTCCCAGTCGAATATTTAATTTTCACCTGGCGTAGCGCGCGCTTACCCTTTCGGCATCGCATCACAGGGCCACCGGCCCCCTCCCTGGAGCATCCCGATGTCCGACCCCGGCACCGCGCAAGCCGTCCACCGCCCGCATACGGCTTCCGTGTCCTATGGCGCGCTCGCGCTGCTGGTGCTGGCCGGCCTCAACCTGCGACCGTTCCTGACCGCATTCGGCCCCGTGCTCGACGTCGTGCGCGCCGACACGGGCCTCGGCTTTCGTGCGGCCGCGCTGCTGACCACGCTGCCGTTCGTGCTGATGGGTGTCGTCGCCGGGGTCGGAGTCGGGCTCGCGCGGCGCTTTGGCGAACAGCGCGCATTGACCGTCGCGCTGGCGCTGATCGCGGCCGGCTGCACGGCGCGCCTGTGGACAGGCGGCAGCGCGGGCCTGATCGCGACCGCGAG
>NZ_JAAGPG010001107.1:0-1292 GCF_017104665.1 Burkholderia sp. Se-20378
GGGGGCGGGCGGCGGAGGACGTGTGTGGTGGGTTTGTTCTTCACTGCCGCGTCGCCCACGGAGAGCTCGCCGCTGGCGCGCAGTCTGTCCCTCCACGACGCTCTTCCGATCTCGTCGAGCGCGGCGCGCGCGCAGGTTTCGTCGGTGACGGGCCCCGACAGCCAGCCGCCGCGCAGCGCGGCGATCACCGCATCGCGCTTCTTCGGTCCGCCGGCGAACGCGATCGTCGGGCGCTTCGGCGGCGTGGCGAGCGACACGCTCGTCACGCGTGCGCTCGTCGACACGGCGATCTGCGTGCCCTGCGCGTCGATCGGCACGCCGAGCAGTTCGGCCACCGCGCCGAGCGCGGTCATCTCGTCGCGCTCCTGTTCGGTGATGAAGCCGTCTTCGTAGAGCGGGCAGTGCGGGCCGATGTTGCCGATCCCGACGAACGCGACATCGGCCTTGCCCGACAGCGCCTCGACGATCCGGTACAGCCGGTGATTGCACCACTGCGCGCGCTCGGCATCGCTGTCGGCGAACAGCGGCGCGGGCAGCAGGAAATGCTTGCTGCCGGTTTTCTCGGAGATGTACTGCGCGACGTCGTAGCGGTTCGACGAACCGTCGGCCGCGATCGCGCCGACCATCGATACGAGCCGGTGCTGCGGTCGGTCGATCTGCGCGATCTGCGCGACCGCGGCCTTCAGCGTCCGGCCGCTGCTGACCGCGATCACCATCGGCCGCGTTTCGTTCAGGTAGCGCTCCATCACCTGCGCACCGGCGACTGCGAGCTTGCGGTCGATCGCGTCGGGTGCGTCGGCATCGACGGGCACGACCTCGCACATCGCGAGGCCGTAGCGCTTCGACAGTTGCGCGCCGAGATCGAGACAGTCGGCGAGCTGGTGGTCGACGCGCACGCGGATCAGGTTCTTCTCGACCGCGAACGCGACGAGGCGCTGCGCGACCGGGCGCGACACCTGCAGCTTTTCCGCGATTTCGTTCTGCGTGTCGCCCGCGACGTAGTAGAGCCACGCGGCACGCGTGGCGAGATCGAGTTTTTCTGAGGACTTGGACACGATAGCGATTCGATTCGGATCTGGGGGGCGCCCCGCGGGCCGGCCGATGGGCCGCATGACGGCATCCACTGTACCGCATGTCGCGCGCGCGGCTGACTGCCGCCACGCGTGACGTGCGGCGCTTACGCGAGCCGGGTGCGCGACGGTTCGTACAGCGGCCGCACGTGGCGGTACAGCGCGCGGAATGCATCGAGGCGTTCGCGCAGCAGCGCATGGCGCGCGGCATCCGGCGTGTAT
>NZ_JAAGPG010001108.1:0-989 GCF_017104665.1 Burkholderia sp. Se-20378
CGCGAGCCTGCGCGCGCCGCTTCGCACGCTCGAGCTGCCCGACCTGGGCGACGGTTCCGGCGGTTCGCTGACGCCACAGGCCGAGCGCCGGCTCGGCGAGCGCGTGATGCGCGAAGTACGGCGCGATCCCGACTATCTCGACGACTGGCTCGTGCGCGACTACCTGAACGCGATGGCGGCGCGGCTCGCGGCCGCGGCGGCCGCGCGCTTCATCGGCGGCTACACGCCGGACTTCGACCTGTTCCCCGTGCGCGATCCGCAAATCAACGCGTTCTCGATGCCGGGCGGCTTCATCGGGATCAACAGCGGGCTCGTCGTCACGACACAGACGGAGTCGGAACTCGCATCGGTGGTCGGCCACGAGATGGGGCACGTGCTGCAGCGGCACATCGCGCGGATGATCGGTGCGAACGAGAAGACCGGCTACACGGCGCTCGCGACGATGCTGCTCGGCGTGCTGGCCGGCGTGCTCGCGAGAAGCGGCGACCTCGGCAGCGCGATCGCGGTGGGCGGGCAGGCGTATGCGGTGGACAACCAACTGCGCTTTTCGCGCTCGGCCGAGCGCGAGGCCGATCGCGTCGGCTTCCAGCTGCTCGCGGGCGCGGGCTATGACCCGTACGGGATGCCGGGCTTCTTCGAGCGGCTCGACCGCGCGTCGATGGGCGATGCGGGTGTGCCGGCCTACGCGCGCACGCACCCGCTGACCGGCGAGCGGATCGCCGACATGGAGGATCGCGCGCGCCGCGCGCCGTACCGGCAGCCGCGCCAGTCGCCCGAATACGGGTTCGTGCGCGCGCGGCTGCGCGTCCTGCAGAACCGCGCGCCGACCGACATCGCGGCCGAAGCGCGGCGGATGCAATTCGAGATCGACGATCGCACCGCGCCGAACGTCGCAGCGAACTGGTACGGCATTGCGCTCGCGGATGCGTTGCTCGGCGAGTACGACGCCGCCGGCAAGGCACTCGCGTCGGCACGCAGCGCATTCGACG
>NZ_JAAGPG010001109.1:0-238 GCF_017104665.1 Burkholderia sp. Se-20378
GAAAAAAAAAACAAAAAAAAAAAAAAAACAAACCACGCCGACTCCCTCCCGCCAGACCTGATCTTCCCGGCCCACTCCCGATCACTAGCCCCTCAGCCTAGTACCTACTACCCCCGCCTACACCCACCATCACCCCCCTCTCCTGCCCTCCTTTCTCCGTTCCCGACCCCCCAACTGCCCTCCATCAACTGCTACACCTCCACATCCTCTGCTTCCCACCCTACACCACACCACCATC
>NZ_JAAGPG010001110.1:0-1096 GCF_017104665.1 Burkholderia sp. Se-20378
TATCGTCCCAGCGGCGCGCGGCCAGCGCCGCGCCCGCGTGTGCAGTTGCCTGCAGCAGCACGACGGGGCGCCGCCACAGCGGCCCGTGCGACGGAAACTCGGCCGCCGCGATCGCATCGATCCGCTCGACGAGCGCGTGGCAGGTCGCCTCGCGATAGCGTGCCGCGTGAATGCGCACCTGTTCGGCGAGACTTGCGACCGACAGGCGCGGCAGGCGGCGCGCGACACCCATCGCGTCGAGCGCTTCGAGCAGGTCGATCGCACGGTGCTCGACGCCGCGCAGCAGCGCGATGCGCGCGGCAGTGCGATAGCCGAGCAGCACGGTATCCGGCGTGCCCGCATGTTCGAGCACGTCGAGCCGGTTCGCGAGCAACGCGGCCGCCTGGTCGACGCGGTCGGCCTCGTACGCGAGCGCCGCGCACATCGCCGCGAGCATGCAGGTGAGTGGATGGCGGCGCCCGAGATCGGCTTCCGCACGCGCCAGCGCCGGAGACAGCGCGTCGTCGGCCAGCCGGACCTGGCCCTCGCGCAGGTAGCTCAGACCCGTGATCAGTTCGCCCCAGCGCGCGACATAGCCGAACCCGGCCGCCGTTTCGCCGCGCGGCGCCGCGTGCTGGAAACGGCGCGCCTGCGCGGGTTCGCCGACGATGATCGCGCGCGCCGACAGCCGGTTCGCGTGCATTTGCGCGAGCCAGGTCGCCGCCGGTGGCGTGAAGTCGGCCCACGGTTCGAACAGCTCGACGAAGCGGTCGATTTCGTCGGCGTAATACGCGGCCGCGCTGAGGATCAGCGCGCATTCGTAGCGCATCGCCGCGGGCGTGCCGGGATCCGCGAGGATGCCCGCGATCTGGCGCTGCGCCTCGACATGGCGCTCGCCGAGCGCCAGCGCCCACGCCACGGCGACGCGTAGCGTCGGGCGCTTGTCGAGTTCCGCATCGGGCAGCAGCGCGAGCCAGTCGAGCACGTCGTTGATGCGACCCTGCTTGATCGCGTCCTCGAGGCAGCGCTGCGCGAGCGCGTAGGCCACCTCGAACTGGCCGGCCGCATACGCGTGGCGGGCGGCTTCCTCGGTCATCCCGTGCGCGTCGAGCCAGGT
>NZ_JAAGPG010001111.1:0-1276 GCF_017104665.1 Burkholderia sp. Se-20378
CCCAGCGCGCGTGCAGCGTATCGGCGAGCGTCGGCGCGCGTCCGAGCGCGCGCAGCGGATGCTGCGGCGCCGCAACGATATGGCTGCGATCTTCCCAGCGGCACTCGGGAATCGCGACGATCTCGTCGGTGTCGGGCCCGTGCGCGGACAGCGCGAGATCGATCTCGTGCTTGTTCAGCCCTTCCGCGAGCCGGTCCCACACGCCTTCGATGATCTCGACGCGCAGGTTCGGCCAGCGGTCGAGCACGCGGCCGACCGCGACCGGCAGCACGAGGCTCGCGATGCTGCCCACCGTGCCGACCTTGATCGTGCCCTTCGCGAACCCGCGCATCGCGTCGAGCTCCTCGCGCGCATGCTCGGCCTCGTGCTGCAGCAGCGTCGCATGCGGCAGCAGCGCGTCGCCGAACGCGGTGAGCTGCACGCCTTTCGAATGGCGCTCGAACAAGGGCGCGCCGACCTGGTCCTCGAGCCGTTTCAGGATCCGGCTCAGTGCCGGCTGCGTCACGTGCAGCGCGTCGGCTGCGCGGCCGAGGCTGCCGCACGCGACGATCGTCGTGAAGGCGCGCAATTGTCGGAGATCGAAAGTCATGTCGGAATGGTATGGCTTATCGCAAAAAATACAGTATCGGTGAATGGCTTGCGCTTCGATACTGTGGAAACCGTCAAGCCATCGAGGAGCGCCGAGCATGTCCGGCCATCTGCACCCTTCCACCGCATCGATCACCGTTCGCGATGCGGTGATCGACCTGCTTCGCCAGTTCGGCATCGACCGCGTGTTCGGCAATCCCGGCTCGACCGAGTTGCCGATGTTCCGCGACTTCCCGGACGATTTCCGCTACGTGCTCGGCTTGCATGAAGCCGTCGTGGTCGGAATGGCCGACGGCCATGCGCAGGCCACCGGCAATGCGGCGGTCGTCAACCTGCATTCCGCGGCGGGCGTCGGCAACGCGATGGGCAATCTCTTCACCGCCTTCAAGAACCGCACGCCGCTGATCGTCACCGCGGGCCAGCAGGCGCGCGCGATCCTGCCGTTCGACCCGTTCCTCGGCGCGACGCAGGCTGCCGAGCTGCCGAAGCCGTACGTGAAGTGGAGCATCGAGCCTGCGCGCGCGCAGGACGTGCCGGCCGCGATCGCGCGTGCGTATCGCATCGCGATGCAGGAGCCGCGTGGCCCGGTGTTCGTGTCGATCCCGGTCGACGACTGGGACCAGCCGGCCGAACGGCTGCCACGGCGCGACGTCAGCAGCGTCGTGCGGCCCGAGCCGGACGCGCTCGC
>NZ_JAAGPG010000110.1:0-20710 GCF_017104665.1 Burkholderia sp. Se-20378
CGAACGCGGTGTTCGCGGGCAGCGTGCCGTACCTGAAGCTGGCGGGCGTGGTGCTGTGCGGGTGGCAGATGGGCCGCGCGCTGGTGGCGGCGCACGCGAACCGCGCGAGCGACCCGGCGTTCTTCGATGCGAAGATCGCGATCGCGCAATGCTATGCGGAGCACGTGCTGGTGCAGGCGGGCGCATTCGAAGCGTCGATCGTCGGCACGAAGGGCAACGAGGGCGTGCTCGCGTTGACGGAAGACCAGTTCTGATTCCTCCACGCATCCGGTGAAACGAAAAAAGGCGCCCCGAGGGGCGCCTTTTTCATGCGCGGCTGCCTGCATTGCTGCAGGCAGCCGCGGCTTATGCGTATGCCGGGCGCGTCTGACCGGCCACGTCCTTCAGGTAACGATGCACCGACAGGTCGTCGGCCTGGATCGCGGGCATCTTGCCCGAGATCAGGTCTGCGAGCAGCTGGCCCGAGCCGCACGACATCGTCCAGCCGAGCGTGCCGTGGCCGGTGTTCAGGAACAGGTTCGACACCGGCGTGCGGCCGACGATCGGCGTGCCGTCCGGCGTCATCGGGCGCAGGCCCGTCCAGAACGTTGCCTTCGACGTGTCGCCGCCGCCCGGGAACAGGTCGTTCACGCACATTTCGAGCGTTTCGCGGCGCGCGGTGCGCAGCTTCTTGTCGAAGCCGACGATTTCCGCCATGCCGCCGACGCGGATGCGCTGGTCGAAACGCGTGATCGCGATCTTGTAGGTCTCGTCGAGCACGGTCGACACGGGCGCGGCCGCTTCGTTGACGATCGGCGCGGTGATCGAATAGCCCTTCAGCGGATAGACGGGGATCTTCATCAGGTTCGAGATGAAGCTGGTCGAGTACGAGCCGAGCGCGACGACGTACGCGTCCGCGCGCACCGTCTCGCTGCCGCACTGCACGCCGGCGATCTTGCCGCCCGCGATTGCGAGTGCATCGATCGGCGTGTTGTAGCGGAACTTCACGCCAAGCGATTCGGCGAGCGCTGCAAGGCGCGTCGTGAACAGCTGGCAGTCGCCCGTTTCGTCACCCGGCAGGCGCAGACCGCCCGTCAGCTTGTGCGAGACGGCGGCAAGCGCCGGTTCGGCTTTCTTCAGGTCGGCCGGCGACAGCAATTCGAACGGCACGTTCGCTTCCTGAAGGACGGCGATGTCCTTCGCCGCGCCGTCGAGTTGCTGCTGCGTGCGGAACAGTTGCAGCGTGCCGCCCGTGCGGCCTTCGTACTGGATGCCGGTATCGGCGCGCAGTGCCTGCAGGCAGTCGCGGCTGTATTCGGCGAGGCGGACCATGCGGCCCTTGTTGACCGCATAGCGCTCGGCCGTGCAGTTGCGCAGCATCTGGTACATCCACTGGAGCTGGAAGCGCGTGCCGTCGAGGCGGATCGCGAGCGGCGCGTGCTTTTCGAACATCCACTTGACGGCCTTCAGCGGCACGCCGGGTGCGGCCCACGGCGCGGCATAGCCGGGGGAGATCTGGCCTGCGTTAGCGAAGCTCGTCTCGAGCGCCGGGCCGGCCTCCCGGTCGATCACCGTGACTTCATGACCGGCGCGCGCGAGGTAATACGCGCTTGCCACGCCCACCACACCGCTGCCCAGAATGACGACTCGCATAGCTGCTCCAGATGGAAGGGACCAGATCGAGGCCGGGCGCACCTGCGTCTCCGTGTAACCTCTAGCTGATCTAGTTTTTTGCGCTATGGTATTGTCGAATGTGTAGGTTTTGTTATCGTATTTTTCAGGTTTTCAGCATAAACAAATGAGAACGCAACGTCAGCCCGTACGCTCGCTCGACAAGCTCGACCGACGCATCCTGAAACTGCTCCAGGACGACGGCCGGATGGCGATGAAAGACCTCGCGGAACAGGTTGGACTGACCGTCACGCCGTGTATCGAGCGTGTACGGCGCATGGAGCGGGATGGCGTGATCACCGGCTATCACGCGCGGGTCGACCCGCACCAGCTGGATGCCGCGCTGCTGGTATTCGTCGAGATCACGCTCGGCCACAAGGGCGGCAACATGTTCGAGCAATTCCGCCGGGAAGTGATGAAGATCGACGAGGTGCTCGAGTGTCATCTCGTGTCCGGGGATTTCGACTACCTGATCAAGGCGCGGATCGGCGAGATGGCCGACTACCGGAAACTGCTCGGCGACATCCTGCTGCAGTTGCCCGGTGCCGTGCAGTCGAAGAGCTATGTCGTGATGGAAGAAATCAAGGAGACGCTGACGATCGCGGTGGGCGACTGACGCGCCTGCGGCAGGCTGTCGGGCCCTTTATCCCGCCCTTGGCATGCTGCGCCCAATACTGTATAAATGTACAGTATTGGGCGCAGGCGAATGGGTGGGTACATGGACGATCGATCCGACAACGAATTTCCGGTAGCGCCGCCCGTGCCCCGCAAGGGGCGCGGTGCGGTCGACAACCTGCAGGGGCGATACGAAATCGCGCAGCGCGAAGCGGTCGACGACGGCTGGACGCACGAGTCGGACGATACCGATTTCCCCGCGCCGCTGCGCACGCAGGTCTTCGAGGAGCGTGCAAAGAGCATCCTGACGCACAACCAGTCGCCCGACATTCCATTCAGCGTATCGCTCAATCCGTATCGCGGCTGCGAGCACGGCTGCATCTATTGCTTCGCCCGGCCGACGCACAGTTATCTCGGCCTGTCGCCGGGGCTCGATTTCGAAAGCCGCATCTATGCGAAGGTCAATGCGGCCGAATTGCTCGAGCGCGAGATCTCACGCAAGCGTTACGTGCCGGAGCCGATCGCGCTCGGTGTCAACACCGATGCCTACCAGCCGGTCGAGCGCGACCTGCGCATCACGCGCAGCGTGATCCAGGTGATGCACGATCGCGGGTTGCCGTTCGCCGCGATCACGAAGTCGTCGCTGATCGAGCGCGATCTCGACCTGCTCGCGCCGATGGCCGAACGCGGGCAGGTGATGGCGGCAGTCACGATCACGACGCTCGATGCCGATCTCGCGCGCACGCTCGAGCCGCGCGCGGCAACACCGGCGCGCCGGTTGCGCACGATTCGTGCACTGAGCGAGGCGGGCGTGCCGGTCGGCGTGAGCATTGCGCCGATGATTCCGTTCGTCACCGAGCCCGACATGGAGCGCGTGCTCGAGGCATGCGCGGAAGCCGGCGCGACGTATGCGAGCTACATCATCCTGCGGCTGCCGTGGGAAGTCGCACCGCTGTTCAAGAACTGGCTTGCCGCGCATTTTCCGGATCGCGCGGAGCGCGTGATGAACCGCGTGCGCGACATGCGCGGCGGGAAGGACTACGACTCGGATTTCTCGAAACGGATGAAGGGCGAGGGGATCTGGGCCGACCTGCTGCGGCAGCGCTTCCGCCAGGCCGTCAAGCGGCTCGGACTGAACGAGCGCACGAACGGCATTCTCGATCTGTCGCAGTTTCGCGGCGCGCCGGCTGCCGCGGCGTCGGTGCCGCGCGTTGCTGGTCGTTCAGCCGGCACGCGGTCGGCGCAGCCACGCGACGACATGCAATTGAACCTGTTCTGACCGGCGTGCTAAACCGGCGCGGGGCGCCGGGTGCGTAGTGGGCGTTACGCTTACTGCGAAATCTGCTTGGCCGCTTCGACCTGCGATTCGAAATACGTCTGGAACGACAGCGCGAGCGCGGTCATCAGCAGGAACGCGCCGATCAGCAGCGAGAAGATCACCACGAAGATCACGGTCCAGCCCGACTTGCTTTGCTTGCCCGTCTCCGCATTGAATTGCGCGTTCCATTTTTCGTCGGGGCGCAGCCCGTAGACGAGCGCGGCGAGGAACGCCGCCAGCAGCGAGATCGCGCCGGGAACCGCGAGCCACCAGCCGAGGCCGGCGCTGCGCTGGGTTGCGGCGAGCAGGAGGAAGCCCGGGATGCCGACGATCGTTGCGAGCAGGTGCGCCCAGCCGAACACGTCGCGGAAGCCATACAGATAGAAGCGGTGCGCGCCGAGCGATCCGAACAGGAACGCGAGGGCGGCGGTGAGCGTCTTGGAGCGAAAGCGGCGGGACGGTGCGGTGCTGCTGGACATGGATGGCGGCGTATTGTCGTTGGCATGGGCGGCCGGCGGGCCGGCGCGGGCGTGCGGCCCGGCACGCATTCTACGATGCCCGGTCGGGCCCGGTCACCCCTGTCCTGCGTCAAGGTGCCGCATAGGTCACGCGGTAGATCGCGCCCGCGTAGTCGTCGCTGATGAGCAGCGAGCCGTCCGGCAGCGGCAACACGTCGGTCGGGCGTCCCCATACCGTGCCGTCGGCCCGTAGCCAGCCCGTGACGAACGGGGTCTGGCGCGCCTGGCTGCCGTCCGCCGAGACGACGACGCGCATCACGCGGTAGCCGACCTTCGTGCTGCGATTCCACGAGCCGTGTTCGGCGATGAAGATGTTATTGCGATACGACGCCGGAAACATCGGCCCTGTATAGAAGCGCATGCCGAGTGCTGCGACGTGTGCGCCGAGTTTCAATACGGGCGGCACATAGCGGCGGCATACGTCGGCGCTGCCGAATTCGGGGTCGGGTGTGTCGCCGCCATGGCAATACGGGAAGCCGAAGTCGAGGCCGGCGCGTGGCGCGCGGTTCAGCTTGTCGTCGGGCACGTCGTCGCCCATCATGTCGCGCCCGTTGTCGGTAAACCAAAGCTCGCCCGAATCGGGATGCCACGCGAAGCCGACCGTATTGCGTACGCCGCGGGCGACAACCTCGCTCCCGCTGCCGTCCGCCTTCATGCGTGCGATGATCGCGTAGCGGCTGCGATCGGCGAGACAGACGTTGCATGGTGCGCCGGTCGGTACATACAACTTGCCGTCGGGGCCGAACGCGATGAATTTCCAGCCGTGATGGTGTTCGGTCGGCAGCGCGTCGGTGACGACGGCGGGGGCGGGCGGCACGGCGAGCCGGTCGTCGATATGATCGAGACGCAGGATGCGCGATACGGCGGATATATAGAGTGCGCCGCCACGGTAAGCGACGCCGACGGGCATGTCGAGCCCGGACGCGATCACGTAGCGCGCGCTGATCTGGCCCTCGTGCATCACGAATGCATGCACGCGGCCTTCCCGTGTGCCGACATACAGGATGCCGCGCGGCGACCACGCCATTTCGCGGGCGGTCGGTACCGCATCGGTCAGCACTTCGACGTGGAAGCCGGGCGGCACGACGAGTTCGCTCACCGGCAACGGCGCGGCAAACGCCGGTGCGGACGCGAGGCAGGCAAGGCCGGCAAGCAGCGCCGCAAAACGGTGCTGCACGCGGCGCATCGAGGCGGCGCGAAGGGGCGGCATGACGGTGTGGAACGTCCCGGACACGACGATTGTATGCCCGGCGGACAGGCCGTCTCCGGATTTTTTCCGCGTAAGTGTTTGTTGTACCTCTGGTTTCCGGCTATAATCGCGTGTTTCAGTAGTTTCGAACCCGGTTTTCCCGAAGGACATCATATGGTTATCATCCGTCTGGCTCGTGGCGGCTCGAAGAAGCGCCCGTTCTACAACATCGTTGCTACCGATTCGCGCAACCGTCGTGACGGCCGCTTCATCGAACGCGTCGGCTTCTACAACCCGGTCGCTACGAAGGGCGAATCGCTGCGTATCGCTCAGGATCGTCTGACGTACTGGCAAGGCGTTGGCGCGCAACTGTCGCCGACCGTCCAGCGTCTCGTGAAGGAAGCGCAAAAGGCGCAACCGGCTGCCTAACATGGCACGGTGTGCCGGTCGTGCCGGCTTTGAGGTGCATTAATGGCGGGTCACGATTCCGGTAATGCAAGGCGCGGGCGTGCGTCGTTTGGCGCATTCGTCCGCAAGCCGGTCGAGCGCGACGTTGTCGCGAACGCCGGTCAGGCTGCCGAGCAGGACAGTCTCGAAGTGGCGCAGGCCTGGCCCGACGATGCCGTCGAGGTCGGGGCGGTGGTCGACGCCTATGGCCTGAAGGGTTGGGTCAAGGTGGCGACGCATGCCGACGCCGGTCGCGGTGGCGATGCGCTGCTCAAGGCGCGCCACTGGTGGCTGGAACGCGGTGCGGAGCGGCTTTCCGTCCGCATCATGCAGTCGAAGGCGCACAGCGACACCGTCGTTGCGCAACCCGCGGGCGTCAGCGACCGCGATGCCGCGTTCGCTATGCGCGGCTTTCGCGTGTTCGTGCGCCGGGAAGATTTCCCGGCATTGGCCGCGGACGAATTCTATTGGGTCGACCTGATCGGTCTCGACGTCGTCAACGAGCAATCGGTGGCACTCGGGAAGGTGAGCGGGATGATCGACAATGGCGTGCATTCGATCATGCGTGTCGAGTATCCGGCGACCGGCAAAGACGGTCAGCCGACCACCGACGAGCGGTTGATTCCGTTCGTCGGCGTATACGTCAAAACGGTGGATCAGGCGGCGCGTCGCATCGTCGTCGACTGGGAAGCCGATTACTGAAATGAACCAGGTTACCGAGAGCGCGGTGCAGTTCGACGTCGTCACGCTCTTTCCCGAGATGTTCCGTGCACTGACCGACTGGGGGATCACCAGCCGGGCCGTCAAGCAAGGGCGCTTCGGGCTGCGCACCTGGAACCCGCGTGATTTCACGACGGACAACTACCGCACGGTCGATGATCGTCCGTACGGCGGTGGTCCGGGCATGGTGATGCTGGCCAGGCCGCTCGAAGCCGCGATCGATGCCGCGAAAGCGGCACAGGCGGAACAGGGGATCGCGAGCACGCGTGTCGTGATGATGTCGCCGCAGGGCGCGCCGCTCACGCACGATCGTGCGGTGCGGATGGCGCAGGAGCCCGGTGTCGTCGTGCTGTGCGGCCGCTATGAAGCGATCGACCAGCGCCTGCTCGATCGTTGCGTCGACGAGGAAATCAGCCTCGGCGATTTCGTCCTGTCCGGCGGAGAATTGCCGGCGATGGCGATGATGGATGCGGTCGTGCGGTTGCTGCCCGGTGTGCTGAACGATTCGCTGTCGGCCGTGCAGGACAGTTTCGCTGACGGCCTGCTCGACTGTCCGCACTACACGCGCCCGGAGGAATACGACGGCGTGCGCGTGCCGGACGTGCTGCTCGGCGGGCATCATGCCGAGATCGAGCGGTGGCGGCGCCAGGAAGCATTGAGAAATACGTTGCGGAAGCGGCCGGACCTGATCGTCCGGGCGCGCCGCGAGAAGTTGTTGAGCCGTGCCGACGAGGCATGGCTTGCGAACCTCGCACGCGAAGCGAAGGACGCCTCCTGAGGCGGCTGCGCGAGCGGGAATTGGCGGTGTCGTGCATGCGTGTACGGCGCCTGATGTGAATCCATCCTCTATCGGGGCCAGGCCTGGAAGCAGGCGGGTGCCAACGCCGACACGATGGCAAAAGGAGTCAGTAATGAATCTGATCGCAAAACTTGAGCAGGAAGAAATCGAGCGCGCGCTCGCCGGCAAGACGATCCCCGAATTCGCCCCGGGCGATACGGTTATCGTGAACGTGAACGTGGTTGAAGGTAACCGCAAGCGCGTTCAGGCTTACGAAGGCGTCGTGATCGCGATTCGCAGCCGTGGCCTGAACTCGAACTTCATCGTCCGCAAGATCTCGTCGGGCGAAGGCGTCGAGCGTACGTTCCAGACGTACTCGCCGCTGCTGGCAAGCATCGTCGTGAAGCGCCGCGGTGATGTGCGTCGTGCGAAGCTGTACTACCTGCGCGAGCGTTCGGGCAAGTCGGCTCGTATCAAGGAAAAGCTGGTGTCGAAGGATCGCACCGCAGCAGCTTCCCAAGAGTAAGAGCTGTAAGGAAAAAGCACCCAACCGGGTGCTTTTTTCATTCTGGCGCGAGAATATGCTCGATACAACACGAACCCGAGAGCTCCATTGAATCGCCGCCCCATCATCGATCCCGAAGTCCTGCCGGTCGAAGGCACCGGCGCCGGCCTGCCGGCCATCGATTCCCGACTGATGACGCCGTCCGGCCTGCGCGATCGTTTCGCGCGCACGCTCGAATGGAGCGTCGAGCCCGGCGAAGCGAAGCTGCAGGAGGGCGTCGATCCGCGTAGCGCGGCCGTTCTCGTGCCGTTAGTCGTCCGCGAGTCTGGCCTCACCGTGCTGCTGACCCAGCGCGCCGACCACCTGAACGACCACGCCGGACAGATCAGTTTCCCCGGCGGTCGTCGCGAACCGTTCGATCGCGATGCAACCGCAACCGCGTTGCGCGAGGCGAAGGAAGAGATCGGGCTGGCCGACGAGCGTGTCGAGATCCTCGGCGCGTTGCCCGACTACCTGACCGGTACGGGCTTTTGCGTGACGCCGGTGGTCGGCCTCGTGCATCCGCCGTTCACCGTGCAGGCCGACACGTTCGAAGTGGCCGAGATTTTCGAGGTGCCGCTCGCGTTCCTGATGAATCCCGCGAACCATCAGGTCCGTGTGTTCCGCTGGGAAGGCGGGGAGCGTCGTTTTTTTGCGATGCCCTATCCGAATGGCGAACCCGGCGGGCATTACTTCATCTGGGGCGCAACTGCCGGCATGTTGCGCAATCTGTACCGCTTCTTGGCCGCCGGCTAGGCGCACACGGCGTCTGGGGCGCGCAGCCGGTCGCCGGGCGACCGCGCCGGCAGCCATCCGGTGCTTACGCTGTGCTATCGTTATGCAAAAAATGACATAACTCCGAAGACGGCGCCACGCATGACTTTCTTTTCGGTTCTCCTCGCCCTCATCATCGAACAGGTCCGCGCGTTGTCGCCGAACAATCCGGTGTTCGCGCTGTTCCAGTTTCATGCGGAAACCGTCGCGCATGGTCTCGACGCAGGCAAGCAGAAGCATGGCATCCTCGCCTGGCTCGCGGTCGTGCTGCCGTGGGTGCTGATCGTCGCGCTGATCTATTTCCTGCTGTACAAGGTGAGCTTCGTGCTCGCCTTCATCTGGAACGTCGTCGTCGTGTATTTCACGCTCGGCTTCCGTCAGTTCAGCCATTACTTCACCGACATCCACCTCGCGCTCAACAACGACGATGTGCCGCGGGCGCGTGAAATCCTGCACGAGTGGACAGGCATCGACACGGTCGACATGCCGGTCGGCGAAATCGTCCGCCATACGCTGATTCACGCCGTTGTCGCCTCGCATCGCCACGTGTTCGGCGTGTTCTTCTGGTACGTGCTGCCGATCGGCCCGGCCGGTGCCGTGCTGTACCGGATTTCCGAATACCTCGCGCGCAGCTGGTCGACGCCGGGCGACGAGCGCACGGCGGCCTTCTCGACGTTCGCGCAGCGTGCGTTCTTCGTGATCGACTGGATTCCCGCGCGATTGACCGCGCTCGGCTTCGCGATCGTCGGCAATTTCGAGGACGCGATCTATGCGTGGCGCAACCACACGCGCCAGTGGCCCGATCCGAACGACGGCGTCCTGCTGGCAGCCGGCAGCGGAGCGCTCGGCGCACGCCTCGCCGGGCCGCTCGCGGAGCCGTCGAGCCTGGATGCACTGGCAGTTGGCGACAGCGGTCCGCTGACGGTCGGTGACGATTGCACGCCGCGTACGCTGCAATCCGCGGTTGGGCTCGTCTGGCGCGCGGTGATCCTGTGGATGATTCTGCTGCTGATGCTGACGCTCGCCGTCTGGGTGTCGTGACGGGGCAGTGCGGTATCCGATGAAAGGCAGAAGGCCGGCTTGAAGCCGGCCTTTTTGCTGTGGGTCAGTCGTCTAGCGGGTCGCGTACGGCGCCGCATTGCCAGCACGCGGTGAATTGGGCTTCGAGCGCCTCGCCGCACTGCCGGCAGCGCCACGGCGCGGCGCCGGCCGACGGGCCGTGTGACGCGGCATCGAGGAGCCGGCGCGCGAGTGCGTCGTCGCGTTCGTCGTCGAGCCACAGTTCGGGCGTGCACGCGTCGGCGGGCAGGCCGCCGAGAGCGCCGGTCGCGTAGCAGTTATGCAGCTCGCAACCGATGCCGGCCACCTGAAGCACGTTGGCCCAATGCTGCGCGGTCGCGAGATCGGGTGCCTTGAAACGCATCGCGGCTCCTGTCGATGAAAGCCGGCCCGGATGGCACCGGCTGGCCGCCGCGCGCGCCGCGCGATCAGCGGACGATCTGGCTCGCCTCGTGCACGAGCTGCGCATACAGCGCATGCCGCGACGGTGCGATGCGGCCGTCGGCGACGGCTTCGAGAATCGCGCAGCCGGGTTCGTGCAGATGATGGCAATTATAGAAACGGCAGTCGGCAAGCAGCGGCCGAAACTCCGGAAAGGCGCGCTCGAGACGGCCTTCCGTCAGGTGGTAGAGGCCGAATTCCTGGAAGCCCGGCGAATCGATCAACGCGCCGCCGCCCTCCAACGGGTAGAGGCGCGTGAACGTCGTCGTATGACGGCCGCTGTTGAGCGCGGCCGAAATCTCGCGCGTGGCGGCTTCGGCATCGGGAACGAGCAGGTTCACGAGCGTCGACTTGCCCATCCCGGACTGGCCGAGCAGGATCGTCGAATGGCCGGCGAGGTGCGGCATCAGTTGTGCGCGTGCGTCGTTGGGCGAGCCCTTCACCGACAGCTCGAGCACGTCGTAGCCGAGGGCGCGGTAGGGCGCGAGGCGCTCGCGCGCGACCGGCAGCGCGGCTTCGACGTCGATCTTGTTCAGCACGACGAGCGGCTTCAGCGCGTTCGCCTCGGCGGCGATCAGCGCGCGGCCGAGCAGGTCCTCGCTGAAGTAGGGCTCGGTTGCGAGCACGATCAGCAATTGATCGAGATTGGCCGCGAACAGCTTCGACTTGAACTGGTCGGAACGGTACAGCAGGTTGCGCCGTTCGCCGATCTCGACGATGACGCCCTGGTCGGCTGATGCGAGTTCGTATATGACACGGTCGCCGACTGCGATATCGCTTTTCTTGCCGCGCGGGAAGCACTGCAGCATCGGGCCGCCATCGTCGGGTGCGACGATGTAGTGGCGCCCGTGCGCCGCGATCACGCGGCCTTCGACCCGTTGCGCATTCGACGCGCGCGAGGCCGGCTTGCGGGAGGTCGGCCGGCTCATGCGTGCTGCATCAGGCGGTCGATCCGCTGCGATGCCGGCGGATGCGAGTAATAGAAGGCCGTGTAGACGGGGTCGGGCGTCAGCGTCGACGCGTTGTCCTCATAGAGCTTCACGAGTGCGCTGACGAGATCCTGTGCGTCGGTCTGGCTGGCCGCGAATGCGTCGGCCTCGAATTCGTGCTTGCGCGACGTGAGGCTGCCGAACGGCGTTGCGAAGAACAGGAACACGGGAATCGCGAGGAAGAACAGCACGAGCGCGGCACCCGCGTTGCTCGTGTCGAGCGACGGCGTGACGCCGAGCCCCGTATAGAACCACGTGCGTTGCGCCAGCCAGCCAAGCAGCGCGAGCAGCACGAGGCTCAGCACGAACGATACGAGCATCCGCTTCATCACGTGACGGCGCTTGAAGTGGCCGAGTTCGTGCGCGAGCACGGCCTCGATTTCCTGGCCGGACAGGCGCGCGAGCAGCGTGTCGAAGAACACGATCCGCTTCGACGCACCGAAACCCGTGAAGTACGCGTTGCCATGCGCGGAGCGGCGGCTGCCGTCCATCACGAACAGCCCCTTCGCCGCAAAGCCGCAGCGCTTCATCAGCGACTCGATGCGCGCGCGCAGCGCGTCGTCCTTCAGCGGCTCGAACTTGTTGAAGATCGGTGCGATGAAGGTCGGGTAGATCAGCAGGACAAGCATCTGGAACGCGACCCAGACGATCCAGGTCCACAGCCACCACAGGCCGCCGGCCTGGTTCATCAGCCACAGCACGACGAACAGCAGCGGCAGGCCGAGCGCGGCGCCGAGCAGCGAGTTTTTCAGCATGTCGGTGAAAAACAGCCGCTTCGTCATCCGGTTGAAGCCGAAACGCTGTTCGATCCCGAACTGGCGGTAATACTCGAACGGGACGTCGATGACGCTCGTGATCACGAGCACCGCAGCGACGAGCGCGACCTGTTGCCCGTAGCCGCGGCCGAGCCAGCCGGTGAGCAGCGTGTCGAGTGCGCCGACGCCGCCGAGCAGCGTGAGGCCGATCAGCACGGCCGCGCTGACGACGATTTCGAGCATCGTCAGCCGGGTGCGCTCGACCGTATAGTCGGCCGCGCGCTGGTGGGCGGTCAGCGGGATGGTTGCGCTGAACTGCGCGGGCACGCCGTTGCGGTGCGCCGCGACGAAGCGGATCTGCCGCGACGCGAGCCACAGCTTGGTGACGACCATCGCGAGCACGGCGAGCGCGAACAGCAGGGTGAACGAAAAGGGTGACATCGAAGGCGCCAAAGGGTTCTATGCGAGAATTATATGTTCTTGCGGACCGGCCCCGCTGATGCGATGCCGCCCGCCCGGGCGGCGCCGCGCGCCGTCCGCCATTTTCCAGGATGACTCATGACCGATACCGCCGCTTCCACCAGCCAGCCCGCGCTCGTGCGCAACGAGTTGAACCTCGTCTGGCTCGACATGGAGATGACGGGCCTCGACCCGGATAACGACCGCATCATCGAGATCGCGGTCGTCGTGACCAATTCCACGCTCGATATCGCCGTCGAAGGCCCGGTGTTCGCGATCCACCAGAGCGACGAAACGCTCGCGAAGATGGACGACTGGAACAAGTCGACGCACGGCCGCTCGGGCTTGATCGACCGCGTGCGCGCGTCGACCGTGACCGAAGCGGAAGCCGCCGAGCAACTGCAGGCCTTCCTCGCGCAGTACGTGTCGCCCGGCAAGTCGCCGATGTGCGGCAACTCGATCTGCCAGGACCGCCGTTTCATGGCGCGCTGGATGCCCGAATTCGAGCGGTTCTTCCACTACCGCAACCTCGACGTCAGCACGCTCAAGGAGCTGTGCCGACGCTGGCAGCCTGCGATCTACAAGGGCTTCCAGAAGCGGGCGATGCACACGGCGCTCGCGGACATCCACGAGTCGATCGACGAACTGAAGTACTACCGCGAGCATTTCCTGATTCCAGCCGCGTCTGCTTCGGCGGGCGAGTCCGCGCCGGCCGCCTGAGCGGGCCGGCACGCGCTTAGCGCGGTGCGCGCTGAGCGCTTTTCGGCCGGAACGCCGCGACCACCGCGGCGTCGGTCTCGATGTACGGGCCGCCGATCAGGTCGATGCAGTAGGGCACCGCAGCGAAGATGCCGGGCACGGTCGACTTGCCGTCGGCATCGCGCAGCCCTTCGAGCGTTTCCCGGATCGACTTCGGCTGGCCTGGCAGGTTGATGATCAGCGCCGCATGGTCGGCCGTCTCGCGGATCACCGCGACCTGCCGCGACAGGATCGCGGTCGGCACGAAATTCAGGCTGATCTGCCGCATCTGTTCACCGAATCCCGGCATTTCCTTCGTCGCCACGGCCAGCGTGGCCTCGGGCGTCACGTCGCGGCGCGCGGGGCCCGTGCCGCCCGTCGTCAGCACGAGGTCGCACCCCGCGACGTCGACGAGCTCGGCGAGCGTGGCGGAGATCGTGGGCGCATCGTCCTGGATCAGGCGCGTCTCGGCGCGCCACGGTGATACCAGCGCGCCGGCGAGCCATTCCTGCAGCGCGGGAATGCCTTTGTCCTCGTAGACACCCGTGCTCGCGCGGTCGCTGATCGACACAAGGCCGACGACGAGCTCGTCCGGATGGTTACGCTTCGTCGTCGTCATGGTCGTCTCCGGCGTCGTCCGCCGCTTCGTCGTCCGCATTGGACGTGCCGCCAGCGGTCTTGATCCACTGGAACAGCTCGCGGAAATAGCGCGGCGGCTTGCCTTGCTGCGCTTCCTTGCGTGCGTTGCGGATCAGCGTGCGGCCTTCCTGGATATCTGCTTCCGGGTGCTGGCGCAGGAATTCGGTCAGGGCGTCGTCGTTCGCGAGCAACTGTTCGCGGGTGCGTTCGATCCAGTGCAGGCGGGCCGTCGCGGCCTTGTTCACGCCGCGTTGCGCGTCGAGCGCGGTGCGCAGCGCCGCCGTCTCGTCGTCGGTCAGCGAGCGCATCACGCGGCCGACGTACTGGAGCTGGCGGCGCTTGCCTTCGTGATCGGTGATTCGGCGGGCCTCGCGCACGGCGTCGGCGAGGCTTTCGGGCATCGGCATGCGTTTCAGCGCGTCTTTCGGCAGATCGACGAGTGCCTGGCCGAGCACCTGCAGCTCGTGCATCTCGCGCTTCAGCTGGGATTTGCTGGGGCGATCGTAGCCATTGTCGTCGTCTTCGGCGGCATGCTCGATCGGCTGGATTCGGGTTTTGCGTGTCATGGGCGGCATTGTATCGCGCCGCGGACACCCCAAGCTTGTCGGTGTCCGGCCCCGGACCTTGCTATGATCGCGGGATACGTAATATTTTGAACATGCGGGCGCCCGCCCGCCACCGGATATCTAGACGATGGCAGCCAATCTCGACGTACAAGCGCGCTATTTCCCGCACACGCAGGACCAGCTCAAAGAAATCGCCTCGGACATCCTTCGCCATGCGAAGGCGCTCGGCGCGACGGACGCCGCGACCGAAATCTCCGAGGGCGACGGCCTGTCGGTGTCGGTGCGCCGCAGCGAAGTCGAAACGATCGAGCACAACCGCGACAAGATGGTCGGTGTGACCGTGTTCATCGGGAAGAAGCGCGGCAACGCGAGCACGTCGGATTTCTCGCCGGGTGCGATCAAGGACACCGTCGCCGCCGCGTACAACATCGCGCGCTTCACGGCCGAGGACGAGGCGGCCGGCCTGGCCGAAGCCGAACTGCTCGAAACCGACCCGCGCGACCTCGATCTGTACCACCCGTGGGCGCTGACGGCCGACGAGGCCGTCGAGCTCGCCCGCCGCGCGGAAGACGCCGCATTCGCGGTCAGCCCGCAGATCCGCAATTCGGAAGGCGCGAGCGTGTCCGCCCAGCATTCGCAATTCGTGCTGGCCACGTCGCGAGGCTTCCTGTCCGGCTACCCGTACTCGCGCCACTACATCGCATGCGCACCGATCGCGGGCAGTGGCCGTCACATGCAGCGCGACGACTGGTATTCGTCGAAGCGCAGCGCGATCGATCTCGCGGCACCCGAAGCGGTGGGCCGTTACGCGGCCGAGCGTGCGCTGGCACGGATGGGCGCGCGCCGCCTCGACACCCGCAAGGTGCCCGTGCTGTTCGAGGCGCCGCTCGCGGCCGGCCTGCTCGGCGCGTTCGTGCAGGCGGTGAGCGGCGGTGCGCTGTACCGCAAGACGTCGTTCCTCGTCGACAGCCTCGGCAAGCCGGTGTTCGCACCGCACATCCAGGTCGTCGAGGATCCGCACGTGCCGCGCGCGATGGGCAGCGCGCCGTTCGACGAGGAAGGCGTGCGCACGCGTGCGCGCAGCGTCGTCAAGGATGGCGTCGTCGAAGGTTACTTCCTGTCGACCTATTCGGCGCGCAAGCTCGGCACGCAGACCACCGGCAACGCGGGCGGCTCGCACAACCTCGCGCTGCGCAGCTCGAACACGCAGGCGGGCGACGATTTCGACGCGATGCTGAAGAAGCTCGGCACGGGCCTGTTGCTGACCGAGCTGATGGGGCAGGGCGTGAACTACGTGACGGGCGACTATTCGCGCGGCGCGGCGGGCTTCTGGGTCGAGAACGGCGTGATCCAGTATCCGGTCGAGGAAATCACCGTCGCGAGCACGCTGCAGGAAATGTTCCGGCATATCGTCGCGATCGGCGCCGATTCGATCGTACGCGGCACGAAGGAAACGGGCTCGGTGCTGATCGAGCAGATGACGATCGCCGGGCAGTAAGCGGCGCGCGGCCTCGGCCGCCATCAAACAAAAAGCCCGATCGGCGTGAGCCGGTCGGGTTTTTTTCATGCTGCGTGATGCGTCAGCCGCGCTTGCGCTCGTAGACGACGAACGCATAGCCGAACGTGTTCGGCGCGGCCGCCTGGTGCGCATCGCGCGACGCTTCCTGCCACTGCGCGGCGTCGGGCGCCGGGAACGAGGCGTCCCCATCGAAGTCGGCATCGATCTCGGTGACGACCAGCTTGTCGGCGAGTGCGAGACCTTCCGTGTAGAGCTGCGCGCCGCCGATCAGGA
This sequence comes from Burkholderia sp. Se-20378, assembly GCF_017104665.1. Taxonomy (NCBI): domain Bacteria; kingdom Pseudomonadati; phylum Pseudomonadota; class Betaproteobacteria; order Burkholderiales; family Burkholderiaceae; genus Burkholderia; species Burkholderia sp. Se-20378. Next base: position 15,992 of record NZ_JAAGPG010000110.1, read on the forward strand.
ACGCTTCGGGCACGCCGTCGCGCGCGGCGAGCGCCAGCGCATCGGCGAGCGACGTGACCGTGTCGCAACCGTCGAAGCGACGCGTCGCGTCGCGCGTGACGACGATATTGCGACGGCCCGGCAACGGCCGGCCGATCGACTCGTGGGTCTTGCGGCCCATCACGATCGGAGCGCCCATCGTCGTGCGCTTGAAGAAGGCGAGATCTTCGGGAAGTTTCCAGGGCAACTGGTTGTCGCGGCCGATGATGCCGTTGCGGGCGCGCGCGACGATCAGGGTCAACGTCGTCATGTAGGTCGGGGAAAGGAAAACCGGAATGGCGCCGATTCTACCGGAACGGCGGCGCGCGCCGGTTCCGGGTGCGCGCATCCGCTCCTGCACTGCGCGCCGCGACGCTCGAGTCAATGCGTCGCGGCGACGGAATGAATAAAAAGAGTGCCCGCCGGGGGACGGAGCACAAAAACCGTTTCGTGTTGCGAGATCGACGATGCAGGCATCCGATCGATGTGGTCCGGTTTGCTCAAATCAATACGTCATCCTTATCAAATGGATCGGCTCGTGCATCACTGATGCGTACTGCCTTGCGCGGTGCCATCCATCGCGTGCTGCACGTCGCCCGGCTGCGGTGCCGGGAGCGGCATCGGCAATTGAGGCGGCGGGATCTCGTCCCACAGCGTCACCGACGTCCTGCCGGCCGGCAGCGGTTGCGGTGACGACACGGTCACGATGCCGAATCCGTTGCCGTGCTGCGTGCTCGGCGCATTGGCCGCGAGCAGCATGGCGCGATCCGGATTCGTGCTTTCGTCTGCGCGTACGGGCGTGGGCGGGCCCGCGGCCGCGACCGCAATGGCCATCGGCACGAAAGAAAGTAAAAGATGTTTTCGCATGGTCGCTGTCTCCGACGGTTTCCATATTCAGCGAAATGCATGCCATCGCGCCGGGACCGTTGTCGAGACTGCGATTCGTGCTCAAGCGTTGCGAATTGTGTCGGAAAACGTCTGAAAATGTTTCAAGCCTGAAACGAGGGGGCTCGGGAATACTGCGGATTCAATCGATGCGCTTCAAGGATGAAAATCGTCGCAAGTGTTGATGACAGAACGTATCGCTGCGCAGGTGCTATGTGCAGACGATTGACATGCATCGACCTCCTGAGCGATACGGCCGCATCGCTCACCGCGCTGAAATCGGATTGTCGTATTCAGTGCCTATAACTAAGCTGTCTTGATCAAAATAACTGGACGCAAGATAAGCGCCATCATGCGAGGCTTTGTCGTCGCGCATCGGCATGGCGAATCGAGCCGCCTTCGGCTGACCCGATTCGATCCTTTTCGCACGTGATGTGGCGTGCACGGCAATCGTTAGACGGTTGATGAACGGGGTGAGCATATGGGAGCCGATCAGCGGCACGTGATCTACTATTCGCGCGAACCGAACGACGCGTTGCGCGGCCATTTCGACGAATGCGGTTGGCGTGTCGATCTCGCGGAGACCGTGCGAGACGTACGGCGCGTCGTGCAGCATGGTGTCGCAACGGCCGGGCTGCTCGATTTTTCGCCGGGCTTCAAGCCCTCGGACCTGCGCGAACTCGAAACCTGTCTGAGCATTCAGCACATCGGCTGGATCGCGGCGACGCGTCGCGGCCAGTTGCAGGACGCTACGCTGCGCCATCTCATTCGCGACTACTGTTTCGACTACGTGACGATGCCGTACGAGACGTCGCGGATCGTCGAGACTGTCGGTCATGCACACGGGATGGTCGCGTTGACCGAACCCGTTGCACCGCCCGTCGGCGCCGGACGCAGCGAAGGCGAAATGGTCGGGACTTGCGATGCGATGCTCGGGCTTTTCAGGACGATTCGTCGCGTCGCGGCAACCGACGCGCCGGTGTTCATCTCCGGCGAATCGGGTACGGGCAAGGAACTGACGGCGGTTGCGATTCACGAGCGTTCGTCGCGTGCGCAGGCGCCGTTCATCGCGATCAATTGCGGCGCGATCCCGTCGACCCTGCTGCAGGCCGAACTGTTCGGCTACGAGCGCGGCGCGTTCACCGGCGCGAACCAGCGCAAGATCGGCCGCGTCGAGGCCGCCAACGGCGGCACGCTGTTTCTCGATGAAATCGGCGACTTGCCGCTCGAAAGCCAGGCAAGCCTGCTGCGCTTCCTGCAGGAAGGCAAGATCGAACGGTTGGGTGCCCATGTGTCGGTGCCGGTCGATGTGCGCGTGATCTGCGCGACCCACGTGGACATGGAGGCGGCACTGCGCGAAGGGCGGTTCCGCGAAGACCTGTTTCATCGCCTGTGCGTGCTGAAGATCGAGGAGCCGCCGCTGCGCGCGCGCGGCAAGGACATCGAGGTGCTCGCGCGCCACATGCTCGAGCGTTTCAAGGGCGATGCGCATCGTCGCCTGCGCGGCTTTTCCCCTGACGCGGTCGCGTCGCTGTACGGCTATTCGTGGCCGGGCAATGTGCGCGAGCTGATCAATCGCGTGCGCCGCGCGATCGTCATGTCGGAGGGCCGGATGATCACCGCGGCCGATCTCGAGCTGAACGACTTTGCGACGCTCGCGCCCGTTTCGCTGCTGGAGGCGCGCGAGGCGGCCGAACGGCAGGCGATCGAGCAGGCGCTGCTGCGCCATCGCGGCCGTTTTGCGGATGCCGCACGCGAACTCGGCGTGTCGCGCGTCACGCTCTACCGGCTGATGTGCGCACACGGCATGCGCGATCGCGGCGACACGCTGGCAGGGTTTTCGGCGCCGTTGCCGGAGCTTCCTCATCACGCTTGCTAAAATTGGCGGGTACGGCCGCCCTCGCGGCCGAAGGAACCCGCATGAAACAGTATCTCGACCTCGTTCGTACCATTCTCGATACCGGCAGCTGGCAGGAGAACCGCACGGGGATCCGCACCATCAGCATGCCGGGCGCGATGCTGCGCTTCGACCTGCAGCAAGGCTTCCCGGCCGTGACGACCAAGAAGCTCGCGTTCAAGTCCGCGATCGGCGAGCTGGTCGGCTTCCTGCGCGCGTCGCGCAGCGCGGCTGATTTCCGCGCGCTCGGCTGCAAGGTGTGGGACGCGAACGCGAACGAGAACGCGCAATGGCTCGCGAACCCGTATCGCCAGGGCGTCGACGATCTCGGTGACGTGTACGGCGTGCAATGGCGCCAGTGGCCGGGCTACAAGGTGCTCGACGCGGGTGCCGACGCGCAGATCGCCGATGCGACGCGCCGCGGCTTCCGGATCGTCACGCGTTTCGACGAAGACGGCGCGCCGAAGGTGCTGCTGTACAAGGCGATCGACCAGTTGCGCCAGTGCCTGGACACGATCATGGAGAACCCGGCCGACCGCCGCATCCTGTTTCACGCGTGGAATCCGGCCGTGCTCGACCAGATCGCGCTGCCCGCGTGCCATCTGCTGTACCAGTTCCTGCCGAATGCGACGAAGCGCGAAATCTCGCTGTGCCTGTACATCCGCAGCAACGACGTCGGCCTCGGCACGCCGTTCAACCTGACGGAAGGGGCGGCGCTGCTGGCGCTCGTCGGCCGGCTGACGGGCTATACGCCGCGCTGGTTTACGTACTTCATCGGCGACGCCCATATCTACGAGAACCAGCTCGACATGCTGCAGCGCCAGCTCACACGGGAGCCTTACGACAGCCCGCGGCTCGAGATTGCCGAGCGCGTGCCGGAATACGCGAAGACCGGCGTCTACGCGCCCGAGTGGCTGGAGCAGATCGAGCCGTCTGATTTCTCGCTTGTCGGCTACCGCCATCATGAGCCGCTGACCGCGCCGATGGCGGTCTGATCGCGCGATCCGGGCCGCGCGGATGCATCGATCCGCGCCCCGCAGGAAAAAGGCCCGACCGGCTGATACCGGTCGGGCCTTTTTGTTTCACGTTTGCGGCACTTACTGGCGATGCCGCTCTTCGTGACCGCCTTGCGGCGGCGGGTTGCTCGGGTGTGGCGCCTCGACGTGCGGCGCCGGTTGCGGCCGCGCTTCCATGTGCGGTGCGGGCATCGACGGGCGTGGTTCCATGCGTGGTGCCGGTTGCGGTCGAGGCTCCATACGCGGCGCGGGTTGTGGCCGCGGTTCCATGCGCGGCGCCTGCGGTTGCGGGCGCGGCATGTCATGCACGGCGGGGGCCGGCGGACGGTACTCGTTCGCACGTGGCGGCGCGACTTCGCGATGCGGCGCCGGTTGCGCGAATTCGGGGCGAGGTTGCGGCGCAGGGGCCGCTCGTTCCGGTTGCGGTTGCCCATGCTGGGCCGGCGCCTGGAAATCGGGGCGCGGACGTGGCTGCGGAATCTGCGCAGTGTTGTCCAGCCGCGGTTGCGGCAGGGCGCGCAGCGCTTCGTTCCGGCTGCCGGGCTGCGCGCCCTGCGGCGTCAGCACGCCTTCCGGATGCGGCACCGCTGCGCTGCGCACCGGCGGCAGCGCATTCTGTCCCGCCGCGTGGAGCGCGGTCGGCGGAGCAGGGCGTTGACGTTCCATCGGGGTGTGCGGCTGCATCCACGTGGGCGAAGGAGCCTCGGCTGCGTGCGCATTGCCGATGCCCGCCGGACCGTTGTTCGCCACCGGCGGATGCGGGACGCCATTGCCGGGCCCGACTGCTGGATGCGGCATCGGGTTGCCAGGGGCCTGCGGCATGCCGCCGTTGGCGAAACGCGGTGCGCTGGGGTTGTCGCCGTTCGCCGGCCGCGCGACATTCGGCATGCCCGGCATCGGTGC
>NZ_JAAGPG010000009.1:0-57744 GCF_017104665.1 Burkholderia sp. Se-20378
GACGCCGCGCACGGGGCAACGCCTGCCCGCCGTCGGCACGCGCCGGCGCGGACGAAGCCGCGCCGCGACGCACACGGCAATCGCGGCCGCAGCGGGAGGTCGTGCGAATGGCGAGCATGGAGAACGGGAACGATGCGTCTGGCCGGTCAGTGAAGGCTTATTGCCACGAACCGATGTCGGTGTCGTTGCCTTCGCCGCCTTCCTTGCCGTCGGCGCCGTAGCTGAACACGTCGATCTCGCCGTGCACGCCCGGGTTCAGGTACTTGTAGCCGTTACCCCACGGATCGTTCGGCAGGCGCTCGAGATAGCCGCCGTCCTTCCAGTTGTTCGGGATCGGATCGGTGGACGGCTTCTGGATCAGCGCGTTCAGGCCCTGATCCTGGGTCGGGTAGCGGCCGTTGTCGAGACGGTACAGCTTGAGCGCCTGCATGATCGTGCCGATGTCCTGCTTCGCGGCGATGCGGCGTGCCTCGTCCGGGCGGCTCATGATCTTCGGCACGATCAGTGCCGCCAGGATCCCGAGGATCGCGACCACCACCATGATCTCGATCAGCGTGAAACCGCGCTGACGACGCACGGCCGCGTTGCGGCGAGTGATCCACGTTTGCATGACTGACTACCTCTTTCCAAAAAATGTCGTTGGTTGAGTGACGCACCCGGCGCACCGGACGATTGCCTGACGGCAACCTTCCGAACCCGCGGGCGCGGAGCACGCATTGTAAGGCGCGCATTGCCGAGGGCTTTCACCCAACGCAAATTTCATATACATCCGTACAATAGCGCGCATGAACGCGCTCTCGATCCGGATCCTCTCCCTAGCCCTCTTCGCGGGTTTGTGCGCGACGGCCACCTACTGGGTCGTCACGCTGTCAGCCCGTGAAGCGCCGCTGCCCGCCGCCGCCGCGCGGCTGCCGATTCGCACCGAGGACGCCGCGGCGCTCTTCGGCGGTCAGCTCGACAAGAATCCCGTGCAGGACATCCACCTGTTCGGCATCCTCGCGCTCGACCACGGCGGTGCCGCGATCGTCGGCGTCGGCGGCGAACCGCCGCGTGCCGTGTCGCTCGGCGCGGACGTCACGTCCGGCGCCAAGCTCGCCGAAGTCCGCCCCCGCTCGATCATCGTCGAGCGCAACGGCGCCCGCACCGAAGTCCAGCTTCCCGCCAACACGCCGTCCCCGGCGATCTACGTGCGCTGAAGCCGAAGGCGACGGCCCGACCAACGGTCAGGCCGTCACTGCACCATGTTGTTCAGCTCGATGATCGGCAGCATCACGGCCAGCACGATCACGAGCACGATGCCCCCCATCGCCAGGATCAGCAGCGGCTCGAGCAGGCTCGTCAGGAACATCGTGCGGCGCTCGAGCTCGCGCGCTTCGCCTTCGGCCGCACGATCCAGCATCGTCGTCACGTCGCCCGTCGCTTCACCCGAGCGGATCAGGTGCACGAGCACCGGCGGAAACGTCTTCACGTTGTTCAGCGCGCGCGACAGCGCGGAGCCTTCGCGCACCCGCACGATCGCGTCGTCGATGTTCGCGCGCATCGCGCGGTTCGACAGCGTCTCGCCGGCCGCCTGCAACGCGCGCAGGATCGGCACGCCCGCCGCGGTGAGGATGCCGAGCGTGCTCGCGAAGCGCACCGTGTTGTAGCCGCGCACGAGCTTGCCTGCGAGCGGCGCGGTGAGCACCCAGCGGTCGAACGCGAGGCGAGGCCCGTCGCGCGACAGCGTCGCCTTCACGAACCAAACGATCAGCACGACCGCGATCAGGATCGCCCACCACCAGTGCCGCACGAAATCCGACAGCGCCATCATCACGATCGTCAGCATGGGCAACTGCTGCTTCGTGCTCGCGAACACGTTGACGACCTGCGGCACGACGTAGCTCAGCAGGAACGTGACGATGCCGAATGCGATCAGCGTGACGATCCCCGGATACGTGAACGCCAGCAGGATCTTCTGCTTCAGCGCGTTGCTCTGTTCGATGTAGTCGGCGAGGCGTGACAGCACGATGCCGAGCTTGCCGGTGTGCTCGCCCGCCGCGACGAGCGCGCGGTAGATTTCCGGGAAGTCGCGCGGATGCTGGCCCAGCGCATTCGCGAGCGAATGGCCGCCGAGCACTTCGGCGCGGATCGCGGCCATCAGTTCGCGGATGTAGTCGCGCTCGGCCTGCTCGGTCAGCACGCCGAGCGCCTCGTCGAGCGGCAGCCCGGCGATCAGGAGGCTCGCGAGCTGGCGCGTGAGGATCGCCTGTTCGCGCTGCGACAGCTTGCGGCCGAACGCGAGCCGCTGCGAACGCGCCCCGCGCGTCGCGCTGGCGGCCGGCTCGACGACGAGCGGCGTCAGCCCCTGCGTACGCAGCTGGCCACGCGCGGCACGCGCGCTGTCGGCATCGATGACGCCTTTCTGCGCGCGTCCCGCCGAATCGATTGCTTCGAAACGGAATGCCGGCATCGCGCTATGCGCCTCCCGTCACGCGCAGCACTTCCTCGAGCGACGTCGCGCCCGACGCGAGCCAGCGCTCGGCATCGTCGCGCAGCGTGCGCATCCCTTCCGCACGGCCGGCGGCGAGAATTTCCGCGTCGGCCGCGTTGCGGTGGATCAGCGAGCGGATCGACTCGTCGACCAGCAGCAGTTCGTATACACCGCGCCGGCCCGAATAACCCGAATGCCCGCACTTGTCGCAGCCGACCGGATGCCACACGGTGCGGCCTTCTTCCTGGCGCTCTTCCTTGCAGACGGGGCAGAGCTGCCGTACGAGCCGCTGCGCGAGCACGCCGAGCAGCGACGACGCGAGCAGGTAGGGCTCGACGCCCATGTCGGTCAGACGCGTGACGGCCGAGGCCGCATCGTTCGTGTGCAGCGTCGCGAGCACGAGGTGGCCCGTCAGCGATGCCTGCACCGCGATCTGCGCAGTTTCGAGGTCGCGGATTTCGCCGATCATGATCACGTCCGGATCCTGGCGCAGGATCGAGCGCAGCGCACGGGCAAAGGTCATCCCGATCCGCTCGTTCACCTGCGTCTGGCCGATCCCGCCGAGGTCGTATTCGATCGGGTCCTCGACGGTCATGATGTTGGTCGTCGCGGTTTCGAGCCGCGACATCGACGCATACAGCGTGGTCGTCTTGCCCGAACCCGTCGGGCCCGTGACGAGCACGATGCCGTGCGGGCGCGCGATCAGCTTGTCGAATTGCACGAGCGTGTCGCGGCCCATCCCGAGCGCTTCGAGGTTCAGCCGCTGCGCATCCTTTTCCAGCAGACGCAGCACCGCACGCTCGCCGTGCCCGGTCGGCAGCGTCGACACCCGCACGTCGACCGGCCGGCCGCCGACGCGCAGCGTGATGCGGCCGTCCTGCGGCAGGCGCTTCTCCGCGATGTCGAGCTGCGCCATGATCTTGATCCGCGAGATCAGCGCGCCGTGCAGCGCCTTCTTCGGCCGCACGACGTCGCGCAGCGTGCCATCGACGCGAAAGCGCACCACCGATGCGTTCTCGAACGGCTCGATGTGAATGTCCGACGCCTGTTCGCGCGCCGCTTGCGTGAGCAGCGCGTTGATCATCCGGATGATCGGCGCGTCGTCTTCCGATTCGAGCAGATCCTCGACTTCGGGGATGTCCTGCATCAGCCGCGACAGGTCGACTTCGCCTTCGACCTCGCCGACCACCTGCGCAGCGCTGCCGTCCTGGCGCGCGTATGCGTGGTTGATCGCCTGCGCGAGTTCGTCGGCCGGCACGCGATGCACGGAGATCGAGCCGAAGTTGCGCGCGATCTCTGCGAGCGCGGCGTCGCTCGTGCGTTCGCTGATCCACACCTCGAGCGTGTCGTCGAGCTGGTGTGCGATCAGCACCTGGCCGCTCTTCGCGAAGCCGTACGGCAGCAGTCGCGCGGCGAGCGGCGACGGCGGCTGCCGTTCGCCCGGCGCGCCGTCGTGGACGGAAGACGCGTGCACGTCACTCACTGCGACGCTCCCGGCGTGGCCGTCAGCGGCTGTTGCGGCACCGTCTGCTGCGGCACGCTCTGCGGCTGCGCGGGCGTCGCCTCCGGCAACGGCTGGGCCGGCACCGGCGCCACCTGGCGCTGCACCTGCTGGCGACGCATCTTGTCGAGATCGAACAGGTTTCCGGCGGCCGTGCCACCCTGGCTCGGGCCCAGCGGCATCGGCGGGACGATCGGATCGTCCTTGTCGCGGATCACGTTGTTGTCCGACTTGTATGCGCCCGTCACGCCCTGGATGTAGTCGTAGCGGTTGGCCGTGACTTCCTGCGCGGTGCCGCGGTCGGCGATGATCACCGGGCGCAGGAACACCATCAGGTTGGTCTTCTTGCGCTGCTTGCTTTCGGAGCGGAACAGCTGGCCGATCCACGGGATGTCACCCAGCAGCGGCACCTTGCTGTTCGACACGTTGTACGCGTCCTGCATCAGGCCGCCGAGCACGATGACTTCGCCGTTGTCGGCGAGGATCGTCGACTGGATCGAGCGCTTCGTGAACGACGGGCCCGTCTGCGAATTCGACGTCGCGGTGTCGACCGCGGAATCCTCGGTATACAACTGCAGCTTCAGGATCCCGCCGTCGGTGATCTGCGGTTTCACGTGCAGCGTGAGGCCGACGTCGCGGCGATCGTAGGTGTTGAACGCGTTGCTCGTCGTGCCGCTCGTCAGGTTTGAATACGAACCGGTCGGAATCGGCACGTTCTCACCGACGACGATCTTCGCCTCCTCGTTGTCGAGCGTGATCAGGTTCGGCGTCGACAGCACGTTCGCGTCGCTCACGCCCGCGAAGTACTGCAGCAGTGCACCGAGCCCCTGCACACCGAACATGTTGTGCAGCCAGCCGATGTTGAGGCCCTGGTTCAGATTCGCGAGGTTCCCCGGCAGCCCGATCGCGGTGCTGCCCGCGGTGCCCGTCGTCAGGTTGATGATGCTGTTGCCGGCCACGGTGCCGGCGGTGGCCGCGAGGTTCGTGCCGGCGAGCAGCGCGCCGCTGGCGACCTGCCACTGGATCCCGAGCTGGCCAGCCGTCGTCGAGTTTAGCTCGACGATCAGCGCCTCGATGTAGACCTGCGCGCGGCGCCGGTCGAGCTGGTCGATCACCGAGCGCAGGTTCCGGTAGACCGGATCGGACGCGGTGATGATCAGCGAGTTGGTCGCCGCATCGGCCTGGATCATCCCGCCCGGCTGGTTGTCGTCGCCGCTCTTGTCCTTGTCGCCGCCGAGCAGGCCGGCCGTGCCGAGCCCGCCACTACCGGACGAGCCGCCGTACGACGACGAGGACGACGAGCCGCCGAGGCCGCCCGACGGCAGCGGCGGGGTGCCCGACGTGCCGGTCGAGAAGTTGCCGCTCGACGACGAGCCGCCGTTCTGGTTGAAGCTGTTCGCATCGTTGGACGATGCCGACGAGCCGCTGTCGCTGCCGCTCCCCTTGCCGAGCATCCCGCGCAGCGTCTTCGCGAGCTTCACCGCATCGGCGTTGCGCAGCGCTACGACGTGCATGTTGCCCGGTACGCCGCTCGGCGCGTCGAGCTGCTGCACGAGCCGCTTGGCGGCCGCGAGGCGCGACGCGCTCGATGCGCGCAGCATCAGCGAGTTGGTGCGCGGGTCGGCCGTGACCGACACCTTCAGCGTGGCATCACTGTTGCCGATCGCGCCCGGGTCGAGCATTTTCTGCAGCTGCGCGGCGAGGTCGATCGCGTTCGCGTTGCGCAGCGGAATGACCTGCACCTGCGCGCCCGCAGCGCTGTCCACGCCCGCGATGATCTGCGCGATGCGCCGCACGTTGTCCGCGTAGTCGGTCACGACGATCGTGTTGTTCGCCGGATAGGCAGTGACCGTGTTGTTCGGCGAGATCAGCGGCCGCAGCACGGGCAGCAGGTTGTTCGCCGATTCATTGTGCAGCTCGAACACCTGCGTGATCACCTGGTCGCCGCGCGCCTGCGGTGCATTGCCGACGTAGGTCGGCACGCCCTGCAGTTTCGCGTCGGCCTCGGGCACGACCTTCAGCACGCCGTGATCCTGCACGAGTGCGAAGCCCTGCATGCGCAGCGCCGACTGCAGCGTCTTCAGCGCCTGGTCTTCCGGCACCGGGCGCTCGGCCACGAGGTTGAGCTGCCCCTTCACACGAGGGTCGACGATGATGGTCTTGCCGGTTGCGGCGCCGATCGCCTTGGCGACCTGGTCGATATCCGCATTCACGAAATTGAGCGTGACCTGAGCGTAGGCGGCCTGCGAGACGATGATGCCGGCGACGATCAGGGTCGTGGCGACACGCCGCATAACGAAGCGATTTCTTGTCATGGATGAATGGGTCGATGCCGGCTCAGGCCACTTCCGGCGGTAGTGCTGGGATCCAAGTCCGAAAGAGGCGACATTAGCAGTTTTTCATGTCCGAAATATCACATTGATCCGAGGACTGTCTCACATACGACATGTATCCGGCGAACCGTATGCAATATGTAAGACTCGGCACTGTTCTCGGCATGCCGGCCATCGCCCCCGTTTCATGATGAATCGACACGGAAATGCGGTATAACCGGGCTGCCGTATTCCTGTATGTCGCAAGCTGACGGACTGTCGGTATGATACGGGCGGCACGATTCTCGTCGCACGAATAACAGGCACGGGTTTTCCCGACCCTCGCGTATTTTCTTGTCAATTTCGCACCATGAACAGACGGTTCGTTTCGATCGCGTTGATCGCCGCCGGCGTGTATTTCGCCAGCGCGAACGCTCGCGCGGACTGTTTCGACGAAGCGGCTAAATATCAGCAGGTCAATCCGTTGATCCTGCGCGCGATCGCGTGGCAGGAATCGCGCAACCGGCCCGGCGCGCTGAACAAGAACACGAACGGCTCGGTCGACTACGGCCTGATGCAGATCAATTCGATCCACCTGCCGACGCTGTCGCGCTACGGGATCGGCCGCGACACGCTGATGGAGCCGTGCAAGAACGTGTACATCGCCGCGTGGCATCTCAAGCAGAAGATGAACCGCTACGGCAACACGTGGCAGGCGATCGGCGCCTATCATTCGGAAACCCCGTCGCTGCGCGACAAGTACGCGCGGCAGATCGCCGGCATCCTGACCCAGTGGAAGCTGCTGCCGCCCGCGCCATGACGCGGCGCCGCAGCGCGGCCTGACGCCGTACCGGCCAGCCGGCGCGCGTTTGATGCACAATGCGGATCTCACGCCGCAATTTCGCCCGTCCGCGGGACGATCGCGCCCCGGAAGGGCGTCGCGGCCGCTTTTTCAATTTTTCCGTTGGTGCATATCGCTATGAATCCGGCAATGAACCAGCCGTTGCCCGTCACCGTGCTGTCCGGCTTCCTCGGCGCCGGCAAGACCACGCTGCTCAATCACATCCTCGCGAACCGCGCGGGCCTGAAAGTCGCCGTGATCGTCAACGATCTCGCGGCGGTCAACATCGATGCATCGCTCGTGCGCGACGCGCAAGCGCTGTCGCACGTCGAGGAACGCCTCGTCGAGATGTCGAACGGCTGCATCTGCTGCACGCTGCGCGACGACCTGCTCGTCGAGATCCGCACGCTCGCGTCCGAAGGGCGCTTCGACGCGATCATGATCGAATCGACCGGCATCGCGGAGCCGATGCCGATCGCCGAAACCTTCACGTTCGTCGACGACGATGGCACGTCGCTGTCGAAAATCGCGCGGCTCGACACGCTCGTCACCGTGGTCGATGCGTACAACTTCCTGCGCGACTACGGCTCGGACGATGCGCTCGCGACGCGCGGCATTGCCGCATCGGAAGAGGACGATCGCACGCTCGTCGAGCTGCTGATCGAGCAGATCGAGTTCTGCGACGTGCTGGTGATCAACAAGGCCGACCTCGTCCCCGCGGACGACCTCGCACGCCTGCAGCACATCCTCGCGCGACTCAATCCGCGCGCGCACCAGGTCGTGTCGACGTTCGGCAACGTGCCGCTCGACGAAGTGCTGAACACGGGCCGCTTCGATTTCGACGAAGCCGCGAACGCGCCGGGCTGGCTCACGTCGCTCGATCACGATCACACGCATTGCGACGACCCGGACTGCCATGACGAACATCATGCGCACGTGCACGGCGAAGCCGACGAATTCGGCATCGGCAATTTTGTTTACCGCGCGCGCCGGCCGTTTCATCCGGCACGACTCTGGGCGCTGTTGCATCAGGAGTGGCCGGGCGTGCTGCGCAGCAAGGGCTTCTTCTGGCTCTCGACGCGCAACGACATCGCGGGTTCGCTGTCGCAGGCAGGCGGCGTATGCCGGCATGGCCCGGCAGGTCTCTGGTGGGCGGCGCAGGATCGCGCGGAATGGCCGGACGACGATGAGCTGCTCGGTGAAATCCGCGCCGAATGGCACGGCGATCTCGACGATCGCGCAGTGGGCGATCGCCGGCAGGAACTCGTGCTGATCGGCATCGCGCTCGACGCGGATGCATGGCGCGCGAAGCTCGATGCGTGCCTGCTGACCGATGCGGAATTCGCACTCGGCGCGGCCGGATGGCATGCGTTCGACGATCCGTTCCCGGCGTGGGATGTCGATTCGCACGACGATGACGATCACGGCGACACGCAGATCGTGCACGCGTAACGCGTTGTAAAAACAACCGTTAAATCTTGCAAGAGGGGCGCGGACTGTGGCGAAAATGCTGCGCGCACCCAACAAAAAACCCGCCGAAAGGCGGGTTTTTCTTGGAACAGGCGCTGGTTTAACGCTTGTTGACGGCGTCCTTGAACGCCTTGCCAGCCGTGAACTTGACCGTCTTGGCTGCCGGGATCTTGATGGTTTCGCCGGTCTTCGGGTTGCGGCCCGTACGTGCTGCGCGCTTGCCCGAACCGAAGCTGCCGAAGCCGATCAGCTGAACCGCATCACCCTTCGACACGGCCTTCTTGATGACTTCGAGCAGCGTGTCCAGCGTTTCGCCGGTTTGAGCCTTGCTGGCGCCCGTTTGGGCGGCGACGGCGTCGATCAGTTCCTGTTTGTTCATTAAGGTTCCTTTATCAGGTTAGGTTGACACGAACAGCGCGAACGCGCCGATTATACGTGCGCGAACCGTGCCGTCGAGAGTCAGACTCCGACGACACAGCGCCGAATCCTGGCCCGCGCGACGCGCCCTCCGGTTAGCCGGTGGCCACCCCGCGGTACGGCGTTGCTATGATAGCGCAGCGCAAACCCAATAACGACAAGGGTTTCAAAGATTTTCATCGGTATTTCGCCGAATGAATCATCGACTGCCCGTTTTTTGACCAGCGCCACCCGGACAGGATACGCAGCGCGGTCCGCCCGTGCGCCGCGCCGTTGGCTTTTTCCAACGACCGGTCGGACGGCCCCGCGCAATCCCTTGCCAGGCTTGGCTGCCACGTTTTTTGTTTCGCATGACCGACCGACTTGTTCCCGCCTCGCTCGCGCTTCGCGACGACGGCACGCTCGTCTCGCCCGAGTTCGGCGACCTCCATCGCGGCGCATCAGACGCACTTGCGCATCGCGTGTTCGTCGCCGGCAACGGGTTGCCGGCGCGCTGGCAGGGCCGCCGCACGTTCACGATCGTGGCGACCGGATTCGGCGCGGGCGGCAGTTTCCTCGCGGCCTGGGCCGCGTGGCGTGACGATCCCGCGCGCTGCGAGCGGCTGCATTTTGTCGCAGTCGAACCGCATCCGTTCTCGCGCGACGACCTGCGCCGCGCGGCTTCCCATATCGTTGCTAACACAACCATATCGGCCGATATCGATGCACTTGCCGACGCATGGCCGATGCTTGTACCCGGCCTGCACCGGCTCGAATTCGACGAAGGGCGCGTGGTGCTCACGCTCGCGTTCGGCGATGCAATCGACATGCTGGGGAAGATCGTCGCGCGCGCCGACGCGTTCTGTCTCGACGGCTTTGCGTCGTCGAACGACGCGGATCTGCAAGCGACCGACGTGGTCCGCGCGCTCTCGAAAATCGCCGGCGAATACGCAACGTTTGCAGTGCATGCGAGTTCGGACGCGTTGAAACACGCACTCGGCAAGTCGGGTTTCACGTATCGCGACGTCGACGATCTGCTCGTCGGCGAATATGCGCCGCGCTGGCGCGCGCGCCGGCACGAGCCGCCACTTGCACTGCCTGTTGCGACGCGCCGCGCGATCGTGATCGGCGCGGGCCTGGCGGGCTGCGCGGTCGTCGAACGCCTGGCCGCGCGCGGCTGGGAAGTCACGCTGATCGAGCGGCACGACCGGATCGCGAGCGAAGCATCGGGCAATCCGGCCGGTGTATTCCATCCGTTGATGACGCGCGACGACAACGTCGCGAGCCGGCTCACGCGCGGCGGCTTCCTGCATGCGATCGCACGCTGGCGCGCACTCGAACGTGCAGGCCATGCATTCGCGCGCAGCACGCACGGGATGATTCATCTCGCCGAATCGGCCGACGACTTCGAACGGATGCGCGATGCATTCGAAGCGTTCGGTGCGCCGTCCGACTATGTCTCGCTGCTCGACGTCGAGGCCGCGCGCGCGCGTCTGAACCTGCCGGTCGCGCAGGGTGGCCTGCTGTTTCCGCACGGTGGCGCCGTCTGGCCGGCCGGCCTTTGCGCGGCTCAATACGCGGCGGCCGGCGAGCGCGTGCGCTTGCTCGCGTCCACCCGCGTTGCAAAACTCGAACGGCGGGGCGACGCATGGCATGCACTGGACGATGCGGGCGGCACGCTGGCCGAAGCGCCCGTCGTCGTGCTCGCGAATGCCGGCGACGCCGCGCGTCTCGCCGGGTTGCAGCATGTCGCGCTGCAACCGGTGCGCGGCCAGCTCACGTTGCTGCCACCCGGCAGCACGGCACCGCTGCCGTGCCCGACGATCGGCGACGGTTACGCGGTGCCGCTCGACGACGGCACGCTGCTGATCGGTGCGACGTTCGAACCCGACGACGTCGATCCCGCGATGCGCGCGGCCGGCCACCTCGAAAACCTCGAGCGCGTGCGGCATCTGCTGCCGGGCCTGATCGGCGACCTGCCCGATCCCGGCACACTGCGCGGCCGCGTCGCGTTCCGCTGGGTCGTCGGCGACCGCCTGCCGCTGCTCGGCCCGCTCGCGGACGAAGCAGGCGCCATCGCCAATGCTCGCGCGCTGAGCGGCGCGCAGGCGCGCGACCTGCCGCGCCTGCCCGGGCTTTACGGTGCATTCGGCTTCGGCTCGCGCGGCCTCGTATGGGCCACACTCGGCGCCGAACTGATCGCATCGCAACTCGAAGGCGAGCCGTGGCCGCTCGAGCGCGAACTTGCCGATGCCGTCGACCCCGCACGCTTCCTGATCCGCGCGTTGCGCGCACGCCGCGTCGGTCAGACCGGCTGACCACTCACCCGAACCGCTCACAGTTTCCCGACTTTTTCGCGCAAGGTTATCCACTCGACGCTGTGGATAACCGCGCGGAATCCGCGCGCACTTCGTGTGCAATCACAGTGGACGTAAACTGGGCAACTCGGCACAGCTGTGAAGCGGCCCAAAAGTTGCTCAACTCAAACCTCTGTGCACGAACAGTCTGTGCAACGGGTTATGGGCTCCGCAACACCTTGATCTGTCGACGTAAACCGAAGTTATCCACAGAACTGTGCGTCCTTTGTTAACTTCTACTATGTATATATACAAGTAAACCTTTGAAACCAAAGACCTGCGGAGCCGCACAGCGCCGCGAGTCGATTCAATGGGTTCCAGACCGAAAAAGCTGTGGCACAATCGGTTTCCTTCGCGTTCATCCGGCCAGGCGCCGGACATGCTTCAATGGAACGGTCGGCACGATTTCGAATCTGAATCTTCGAGACTGCGCAGTCCGTTCACACACCAGGCCGACAATCCAGATCGGCAACCTGAACGACTTTCCGCCCTGTGGCGGAAAAGGCGGATCCCATGTCCCGCCGTCGTCGACACAACAATCACATTCGGGGCGATACCCAGCCGGCGCGCATCCATTTCTGACGCTTGACCCCGTGTTGCTGGCGGTCGCTTCCAAAGGAGAAGTCACCACGATGAAGTCGGCGTTCTCATTCCTGCCCAACTGGCCGCTTACGCCGGATGCCGTGTTCTGGGCCGGGCTTGCGTTGTTCGCAGCCGGCCTGTGTGGCGAGCTTTGCTATCGCGCATGGCGTCTGCCTCGCATCACCGGTTATGCGGTGATCGGTCTCATCGCCGGATCGTTCGGATTCGGCGTGATCGATGCCAGCACCGACGAAACTTCCCGGTTGCTGATCGACGTCGCACTCGGCCTGTTGCTGTTCGAGCTCGGCAGCCGCCTCGACCTGCGCTGGATCCGGCGCAATCCGTGGCTGATCGCATCGAGCCTGGCCGAAGCCACGCTGTCGTTCGTGCTGGTGCTGTTCGTGATGCTCGCGCTCGGTGTGTCGGGGATGGTCGCGTTGGTGCTGTCGGCGATCGCGATCGCGACGTCGCCATCGATGGTGATCCAGCTGAAGACCGAGCTGCGTGCGGAAGGGCAGGTGTCGCAACGCCTCATCACGCTGACCGCGCTCAACAGCGTCTATGCGATCGTGCTGACCAAGCTCGTGACGAGCTGGCTCCACCAGGAAGCGTACGGCAACGTGTTCGCGACGATCCTGCAGCCGCTCTACCTGATCGCCGGTTCGTTCATCGTTGCGTATGTGGTCGCGCGTTCGTGCAACTACCTGTTCCGCCACATGACCGCAACGATGCGTGACGAGCATTCGTTCGTTGCCTTGTTCGGGCTCGTGATGCTCGCGATCGCCGTCGCCCAGGCGCTGAAGCTGTCGACGCTGCTTACGCTGCTGCTCGCCGGCATCATCGTGAAGAACCTCGAAGCGCGCCCCCAACTGTGGCCCGAGCATTTCGGTACGGCCGGCTGGCTGCTGACGGTGATCCTGTTCGTGCTCACGCTCACGTCGTTCACGTGGGGCGACATCGCACTCGGCGGGCTGCTCGCGATCGTGCTGATCGTCACGCGGCTCGTCGCGAAGCTGGCCGGTGTCGTCGCGTTCGCGAAGCCGAGCGGCATCGGGATGAAACAGGGCATCGCGCTCGGCATTGCGCTCACGCCGATGTCCGCGCTGTCGTACCTGCTCGTCGACGACACCTACCAGCTCTATCCGAATTTCGACCCGCACCTGCGCGCGATCGTGATGTGCACGATCGTGATCCTGCAGCTCGTCAGCCCGTTCATCGTGTATCGCTGCCTGTCGGCGGTCAGTGAACGCAGCGACAGCAACTGATTCCGGAACCTGCCATGGCACTCGAAACCTTCGTCAATTCCGAGCCGTTTACGTTCGGCGTCGAACTGGAGATCCAGGTCGTCAACACGCACAACTACGACCTGACCAAAGCGGCGTCCGACCTGATGCGCCTGATCCAGGGCGAGACCTTCCCGGGCAACATCACGCCGGAAATCACCGAGAGCATGATCGAGCTGTCGACCGGCATCTGCCATTCGCACGAGCAGGCGGTGAGCGAGCTGCACGCGATCCGCGACGTGCTCGTGAAGGCGGCCGATCAGCTCAACGTCGGGCTGGCCGGCGGCGGCACGCACGCGTTCCAGCAATGGAGCGACCGGCAGATCTACGATGCGCCGCGCTTCCAGTACATCTCCGAGCTGTACGGCTATCTCGCCAAGCAGTTCACGGTGTTCGGCCAGCACGTGCACATCGGCTGCCCCGATCCCGACAGCGCGCTGTTCCTGCTGCACTCGATGTCGCGCTTCATCCCGCACTTCATCGCACTGTCCGCATCGTCGCCGTTCGTGCAGAACGTCGACACCGGCTTCCATTCGGCACGCCTGAATTCGGTGTTCGCGTTCCCGCTGTCGGGCCGCGCACCGTTCGTGCTGACCTGGGACAGCTTCGAGGAGTACTTCACGAAGATGGTGAACACCGGCGTCGTCAACTCGATGAAGGACTTCTACTGGGACATCCGCCCGAAGCCCGGCTACGGGACGATCGAGGTGCGCGTGATGGATACGCCGCTGTCGGTCGACCGCGCGGCGGCGATCGCCTGCTACATCCAGACGCTCGCGCGCTACCTGCTGACCGACCGGCCGCTGAAGCTGTCCGAGGACGACTACCTCGTCTACACGTTCAACCGTTTCGAGGCGTGCCGCTTCGGGCTCGAGGGCACCTGCGTGAATCCTCAGACGGGTGAGCGCCGCACGATCGCCGAGGACATCCTCGACACGCTCGACCGGATCGCGCCGCATGCGGCCGCACTCGGTTCGCGCGCGGCACTCGACGAGATCGGTGCGCTCGCCAAGGCGCGCGTGAACGACGCATCGTGGTTGAGAACCGTTTTCAAACAGGAAAAATCGCTCAATGAGACGGTCCGCCAGCAGTGCTTACGTTGGCGCGAGTGAAAAAATGTTTTGCAGATTACGGGCTCGACCGAGTCGCGATTCACTGAACGACCGGCGGCCCCGATTGCGGCCGAAATCGTTGCCGGTTGTCCTGAAAATCTGTGGATAACCGGATATTCCGCTGCAAAGTCAACGATCTGTGCACGGGATAACCCGGTGGATCATTGCGGTCGGCCCGATGGCCGATCCGAACAGGAAAATGCCCTTGTGCACCGTTTGGCGGGCGTTCGGCATTGCAGGCACAACGAAAAATTTTGGTTATCCAGTGATTTTCCACAGAATGAAGGGGATAACTTAGCTGTGCGATTTTCCGCTCTCGCTTAGAATGTCGGCTTTGCGGACACCGGAACGATGAGTGTCTTACCGGTCGCCGCGAACGCGACCGCCGCGTGTGCCCTCGCGACGGCCGTGCTGACGCACTCGCAAGAGCGTGTCTGTTTTGAGATAGACATTCGATCTCCACACTACGGCCGCTCGGCAAACCGGGCGGCGGCAAAGCGAAAAGACTATGAGCGAAGGCGTTTACGGGAATCAGGCTTCGGGACGTGTGACCCACAGCCTGCTGCGGTTGAGTACGGCCATGCGAAGCCAGGCATGGGATTGGGCGGAAGGCGCTGGCCTGACGCCGACGCAGGGCGAGATTCTCGTGCTGCTGCTGCAGCGCAAGGGCCCGATGCGGCTCGGCGAGATCGCGCGCGAGACGCAGCTGACCGCGGCGACCACGAGCGATGCGGTGAGCACGCTCGAGACCAAGGGTCTCGTCGAGAAGCGCCGTGCGCTGGACGATGGCCGCGCGCTGGCCGTGCGCCTGTCGGCCCGTGGCCGGACGGCTGCGAAGAAGGCACTGCAATGGCCTGAATTCCTGACGAAAGCGGTCGGCAAGCTCGGCGCGGACGAGCAGGGCGCACTGTATCGCGCGCTGCTGAAGACGCTGCGCGAACTGCAGGTGGCCGGTGCGACGCCGCCGCAGCGCATGTGCGTGACGTGCGCCCACTTCCAGCCGGGCAAGCTGTCGAAGAAGACCGTGCATCACTGCGCGGCGCTCGACATCTCGATGTCCGACAGCGATCTGCGTCTCGACTGCTCGGTGCAGGAAGAAGCCGACGCGGCGACGCAGAAGAAGACCTGGAAGATTTTCGCAGGCTGACGTCCGTCGATCGACCGGGAGGCCGATGATGAACGCTGAAGTCGTGGCGATCCGCCATGTGCATTTCGAGGATCTCGGGAGCTTCGAGCAGGTGCTCGGCGAACGGGGCCGGCGGGTGCGCTACGTCGACGTCGGGTCATCGCGGGTCGAGGTGCTCGACGTGCTCGAGCCGTCGCTCCTCGTCGTGCTCGGCGGGCCGCTCAGCGTGTACGACGATGCGCAGTATCCGACGATCGCGCCGCTCGCGGCGCTCGTGCGCAAGCGCATCGACGCCGGGCTGCCGATCCTCGGGATCTGCCTCGGCGCGCAGTTCATCGCCCGGGCGCTCGGTGCGCGTGTCTATCCGGCCGCGCAGCACGAGCTCGGCTGGGCGCCGCTGACGCTCACCGATGCCGGCCGCGCATCGCCGCTGCGCCATCTCGATGGTGCGGCGACGTCGATGCTGCACTGGCATGGCGACACGTTCGACCTGCCGGGCGGGGCGATGCATCTCGCGTCGACGTCGGCCTGCCGTCACCAGGCATTCGCATGGGGCCAGCACGTGCTGGCGCTGCAATGCCATCCGGAAATCCGCACCGACAGTTTCGAACCGTGGCTGATTTCGAACGCCGGCGAAATTGCGGCGACGCCCGGCATCGACGCGCGCCAGTTGCGCGCCGATACCGCTCAGCACGGCCCCGCGCTCGAGGCGGCCGCGCGACGCATGTTCGCGGAGTGGCTCGACAGCGTCGGACTCTGACGCCGCCGGCGGCGCTGCCGTTCGCCGCGTAGGTGTTGCCCGGCCCGCATCCGTTGCAGGCCGGCGCATTGCCGTATGCGCTGCCTTTTCTCCGTTGCAGGCAACCGGCCGCCGGCCCTGCCTGACCATCTGCTTACTGCCGGGGGCGCCGTCAGCAGGCTTGCCGCCTGCGTGCTACGCTCGTTCGCTCTTTCCTTTCCTGGCGAGCGGCCTCCATGACTGCGCTGTTTTCCCCGTTCACGCTGCGCGGCGTGACCCTTCCGAACCGGATCGTGATCTCCCCGATGTGCCAGTATTCGGCCGAACGCGGCGAGGCGACCGACTGGCACATGATTCACCTCGGCCATCTCGCGCTGTCGGGCGCGGGGCTGCTCTGCATCGAGGCGACCGCCGTGGAACCCGACGGGCGCATCACGCATGGCGACCTCGGCCTCTGGGACGATGTGACCGAAGCCGCGCTGAAGCCGGTGCTGGCCGCGATCCGCAAGCATTCGCCGATCCGCATCGCGATGCAGTTGTCGCATGCGGGGCGCAAGGCGTCGAGCAACGTGCCATGGCAGGGCGGTCAGCTTGTGTCGGTCGCCGACGGCGGCTGGTTGCCGCACGCACCGTCGGCCGTCCCGCACAAGGATGGCGAGACGCCGCCACTCGCACTCGATGCCGCGGGCCTGAACCGGATCCGCGACGCGTTCGCTGCCTCGGCGAAGCGGGCCGCACGGCTCGGCATCGATGCGATCGAGGTGCACGCGGCACACGGCTACCTGCTGCACCAGTTCCTGTCGCCGCTCGCGAACCGGCGCACCGACGAATACGGCGGCTCGCTCGAAAACCGCATGCGCTTTCCGCTCGAGATCTTCGAGATCGTGCGCGCGGCGTTTCCGGAGGACCGGCCGGTCGGCGTGCGTGTGTCCGCAACCGACTGGGTCGAAGGCGGCTGGGAGCTCGACGACACGATCGCGTTCGCGCACGAACTGAAGCGCCGCGGCTGCGACTGGATCGACGTGTCGTCCGGCGGCGTATCGCCGCTGCAGAAGATTCCGCTGTCGCCCGGCTACCAGGTGCCGTTCGCGCAGGCCGTGAAGCGCGCGGTCGGCATGCCGACGATCGCCGTCGGCCTGATCGACGAGCCCGCGCATGCGAACCGGCTCATCGAGGCCGGCGATGCCGATTTCGTCGCGATGGCGCGGGCGATGCTGTACGACCCGCGCTGGCCGTGGCATGCGGCGGCCGAGCTCGGCGCGCAGGTCACGGCGCCGCCGCAATACTGGCGTTCGCAGCCGCGCGAGCACAAGGCGTTGTTCGGCGACATCGCATTCGGCCAGCGTTGAGCGCCACGCGCGCAATATTGCGCGTGATGTTGAACGAAGCAATCGTGAACGTGTAGGATGCGGGTGATTCGCCGCATGCCCCGACGCGGCACCAACCGGTGCCGCGTTTTCGTTTTGCGCGACGCCAGGCCGCGATCGCGGCCGTCTTCCATTCAAGTCGTCTTCACAAGGATTCGTTCGATGAGTTCACGCAGGATCGCGGTGCGCCGCTCGGGAGTACACGGCAAGGGCGTGTTCGCCGTGGCGCCGATCAAGGCCGGCGAGCGCGTAGTGGAATACAAGGGCGAACGAATTTCGTGGAAGGAAGCGCTGCGCCGCCATCCGCACGACCCGAGCGAACCGAACCATACGTTCTACTTCGCACTGGACGAGGGCGGGGTGATCGACGGCAAGATCGACGGCAACAGCGCGCGCTGGATTAACCACTCGTGCGCGCCGAACTGCGAAGCCGAGGAAGTCAAAGGCCGCGTGTACATCCACGCGCTGCGCGACATCGGGCCGGAAGAGGAGCTGTTCTACGACTACGGCCTCGTGATCGATGCGAAGCTGACGAAGACGCTCAAGCGCGAATACGCGTGCCATTGCGGCGCGGCGTCGTGCCGCGGCACGCTGCTCGCGACGACCGATGACGGCGGGAAGAAGAAAAAGAAGAAGGACAAGAAGGACGGCAAGTCCGAGTCGCGGTCGAAGGACAAGAAAAGCAAGAAGTGACGCAGGCGGCGGCGCATCGTGCGCTGCCGCTGCCGTTTCAGCAGACGGCTGCCGCATCGTGCAGCCGTGCTGTCCGCCTTCCTCATCCGGCGCGCGGCCCGATCAGCGGCCGCCCGTCGCGAGTCTCTCAGTCCATCAGTGCGTCGACGCGGCGGCCGGTGTTTCGCTGGCCGGCTTCTCGGTGCGCGCGACCAGCGGCACCCTCACCACGAAGCGCGAGCCGCCTTCCGAGGCATCCTCGTACGAGACGGTGCCGCCGTGCATCGCGATGATGTCGTGCACGATCGCGAGGCCGAGCCCGGCGCCCGTCTCGACACCGTTGCCGCTTTGCGCGTCGCCGCGGAAGAAGCGCTTGAACAGGTCGGCCTGCTGGTTGGCGGGCACGCCGGGGCCGTTGTCCTCGACGACGATCTCGGCGGCCGGCTGTCCATCCTCGAGTGCGCCGCGCGCGACGTTCACCGTGATCCGCGCGCCGTCGGGCCGCGCGAGCGGCACGTACTTCAGTGCATTGTCGAGCAGGTTCGCGATCACCTCGCGCAACAGCACGGGGTTGCCGCGCACGACCAGTTTCTCGTCGTCACCCGGATCGTCGGTGCGCTGGAAGCCGAGGTCGACGTGCGACGCAAGGGCGCGCGGCACCCATTCGGCACCCGTCTCGAACGCCATCGCCGCGAGGTCGACGTCGACGAACCGCGCGGCCTGTTCGCCCGGTTCCGCGCGGGCGAGCGACAGCAACTGGTTGGACAGCCGCACCGCGCGGTCGGCGGCCGCACGCAGTTCGCGCACCGCGGCGAAGGTCTGGTGCGGGTCGCGCGCAACGGCCGCCTGCTCGGCGTGCAGCTTCACGGCCGTGAGCGGCGTACGCAACTGGTGAGCGGCATCGGCGATGAACTTGCGCTGCGCGTCGAGCGCGGTCTTCAGGCGGCCGAGCAGCGCGTTCATCGCGCTCGTCAGCGGCCGGATTTCCAGCGGCACCTCGGTTTCGTCGACCGGTTCCAGCGACGTGTGGGTCTGCCGGTTCAACGAATCGGCCAGGTGCGTGAGCGGGCCGAGCTGCTGGTTCACGACGCGCCACACGATGCCCCAGCCCGCGAGCAGCAGCAGCAGTAGCGGCATCATGATCGCGACGAGGAATTCGGCCGCGATCCGGTAGCGGTGCCGCACCGGCTGCGCAACCTCGACGACCATCGGCTTGCCGCCGTCGACGTCGTCGACGCGCACCTGCGCAACCCGTACCGCGCGATTGTCGTATTCGGCCTCGAACACGTACGCGTGATGCATGCGGCGCACGTTGATGCCCTGCAGCGGCAGCTTCGGATCGCCGGCGAGTTCCTGCTCGCCGTCGCTGATCCGGTAGATCAGCGCTTCGGCGGGATCGGAGAACATCGCCTGCGCGAGCGGCGGCACCGTGAACGGCGCGTCGGGGCCGGCGATCTGGATCTGTTTGGAGATGGCGGTCGCGAGATCGGCGAGCGAGCGGTCGATCACGTGCTGCGTGTATTGCCACGCGAGCCAGTAGGCGATCAGGCCGCTCATCAGCGCGAGCATCGACAGCGGGGCGGCGAGGCGCCGAAGCAGCGAGCGGCGCAGGCTGGTGGTCACAGCCGGATCAGGAGACATTTCGACGGGCAAATGGATAAGCGCCGCTCACAGGGAGCGGCGCGGTCTTGCGCCGGGCGGCGACGCGGAGCAGCGTGCACACGCGGGCGGCACGTGGCCGCCCGGCGTGCGGTGCCGCTCAGACGCTCGCGGTCTGGCGGATTTCCTGCAGCAGGTAGCCGAAGCCGCGCACCGTGACGATTTCGACACGGCACTGCTCGAGTTTCTTGCGCACGCGGTGCACGTAGACTTCGATCGCGGTGTCGCCGAGATCGCCGCCGAAGTGCGTCAGGTGATCCTGCAACTGGGCCTTGCTGACGACGCGGCCGTGACGCAGCAGCAGCATCTCGAGCACCGCGAATTCACGCGGCGACAGTTCGAGCGGCTTGTCGTCGTTGAAGATGCGGCGGTCGACGCCCGACAGGCGGACGCCGCCGAGCGACACTTCCGGGCGCGGCATGTCGCTGTGCGGGCCGCTGCGGCGCATCACCGCGCGGATGCGCGCTTCGAGCTCGGCCGGCTCGAACGGCTTGAGCATGTAGTCGTCGGCGCCCGAGTTCAGGCCCTGGATCCGGTCGTTCAGCTCGTCGCGTGCGGTCAGCACGATGACGGGCGTGTGGCGGTTGGTCTGGCGGAAGCGCGTGAGCAGCGTCATCCCGTCGATGCCCGGCAGGCCGAGGTCGAGGATCACGAGTTCGTGGCGGTTCTGTGCCAGCGCCTGTTCGGCAAAGATGCCGTCATGCACCATGTCGACGGTGAAGCCAGCCTGCTCGAGGCTGCTCTGGATACCGCGTGCGATGGGGCGGTCGTCTTCAATCAGAAGGAGTCGCATGAAGTTCGCTCAAGTACAATGGGTTGGCGGTTCAGGCACGCGGACAGCACGACGCCGTTTCCACAGGGGCGCCGCAACACCTGACATCAAGCATGGCGGCCAGCGAACGATTAAATCCAAACATGTCCGATATTTCGATCAACGACCTAGAAGCCGCGATCAATTTCTGGCGCGCCCGCTCGCCGTCGAGCGGCGACGAACTCAAACTCTGCGAAGAGGCCAGCGCGCTTTCCAAGCCGTATGCGCTGCTGATTGTACAGCGCGAAAGCGCGCTGCAACTGGAAGGTTTGGACCCCAAGGCGCGGAATGCGTACGAGACTTACGTGCGCCTTAAGGATGGCTTGGAAAGCTGAAGGCTTTCGCTCACTACATCCTAGAAAACGTTCATCGAAATGAAAAGTTGACGCGCCGCGCATCGAAAGACGCGCGGCGGTAGAGGAAGGCCTCAGGCGGCCGGTTGCGCGTGCGCGCCGGCACGGTCGATGAACAGCGCCAGTTCGATGTCGCGTTCGGTCAGGCCGTCGGCATCGTGGGTCGACAGCGTGATGTCGACGCGGTTGTACACGTTGAACCATTCCGGATGGTGGTTCATTTCCTGCGCCTTGATCGCGACGCGCGTCATGAAGCCGAACGCTTCGTTGAAATCGGCGAAGCGCAGGCTGCGCTGGATCGCATCGCGGCCCGGTACGGCCGTCCAGAGCGGCAGGCCTTCGAGCCGGGTCTTGCGTT
Source organism: Burkholderia sp. Se-20378 (assembly GCF_017104665.1). NCBI lineage: Bacteria > Pseudomonadati > Pseudomonadota > Betaproteobacteria > Burkholderiales > Burkholderiaceae > Burkholderia > Burkholderia sp. Se-20378. Next base: position 21,410 of record NZ_JAAGPG010000009.1, read on the forward strand.
CTTCTGATGTGAGCTTGTGGATCATCTTGCACCTCTCGGTCGGTAACGGCGCCCGCGCGCGGCTGCGCCGCGCGGCGAAGCCGGCACCGGTCATTGTTTCATAGTTGTGGGACGGCCATCCGGGGGAGGCGATCGGGAGGCCGGCAGAGGGGCGTTCCGGCGCCCTCGAACGTCATGCGTCGGCGTCGTCGGGCCAGCCTTCGCCCGTGCCGCGATGCAGCACGCGATCGGTATCGAGCACCGCGCCGGCCGCGAACTCGGGCAGCGCCGCCAGCCGGTCGGCCAGCGCACGGCCGTCGACGTCGGCGAGCGCGAACAGCTGCGCGAAATCGTCGATCACGAAGTAGGTCTTCTGGAACGTGTCGATCCGGTACTTCGTGCGCATCACGCGCTCGAGGTCGAAGCCGAGCCGGTTCGGCGCCGCGCTTTCGAGGCTGTACAGGCTTTCGCCCTTGCTCGACACGATCCCGGCGCCATAGATCGACAGCCCGTTCGTGCCGCGCGGGTCGCGGATCAGCCCGAATTCCACCGTATACCAGTAGAGCCGCGCGAGGCGCGCCAGCGCCGCTTCGTCGTCGGCGACCGCGAGCGCGGTGCGGCCGTACGCCTGCATGTAGTCGGCGAACACCGGATTGATCAGCAGCGGCACGTGGCCGAACAGGTCGTGGAAGCAGTCGGGTTCCTGCAGGTAGTCGAGCTGGTCGGGGCGGCGCATCCACCAGGTGACGGGGAAGCGCCGGTTCGCGAGATGCTCGAAGAACACGCGGTCGGGCACGAGGCCCGGCACGGCGACGATTTCCCAGCCCGTTGCCGGCTTCAACTGGCGGTTCACGTCGGCGAACGACGGTACGCGATCGGCCGGCAGGTCGATCTTCCCGAGCCCCGCGACGAACGCGTCGCATGCGCGCCCGCGCAACAGCGCCGACTGGCGTGCATAGAGCTGCTTCCACACCGCGTGGTCGACCTGGCCGTAACGCGCGAGCGGCTGGTCGATGGTGAAATCGGCGCGGGTTTCGAGGCCCGCATCGAACTGCTCCTGCAGTTTCGCGGTGACGACGGTGGACATGATCTGGCTCTGCACGTAGCGGTTGGGAACCATGCAAGTGTAGAGCGGGCTGCGCGCGTAAAGGGCGCAATATTGGCGTTGATTCGCTTGATGATGCGATAATCGCGCATCAAATCACGAATCAATGCGGAGAATACTCATGCTGGAACTCGATCACTTCGATCTCGCGCTGCTGGACGTGCTGCAGCGCTTCGGCCGCGCGACGCATCAGCAGCTCGGCGAGGAGGTGCCGCTGTCGCCGTCGCAGATCGGCCGGCGGCTGCAGCGGCTCGAGGCGGCCGGCGTGATCGAAGGCTACCGCGTGATGCTGCGCCCCGAAAAGCTCGGGCTCGGCGTCACCGCGTTCACGAGCCTCAAGCTCAAGCACCACGGCGATTCGATCATCGAGCAGTTCCAGCAGCAGATCGACGTGCTGCCCGAGGTGCTCGAATGCCATGCGGTGGTGGGCGATGCCGACTATCTGCTGCGGATCGTCGCGCCCGACCTGAACGCGCTGTCGCAATTCGTGATGAAGAAGCTGATGCGCGTGCCGGGCGTCGACAGCGTGCGCTCGAACATCGTGCTGACGACCTTCAAGCGCAACGGCGCGCTGCCGCTCGCGCACCTGGCGCCCGGCGCCGCCTGACGCGGCGACAGAGCGGCGGGGTTGAAGGCGGCGCGGGTGCGCCGCCGCAGGGCAGGGCCGGATCAGGCCGTTTCGTGCTGCGTGTCGGCGTTCAGCAGGTCGACGTACGCGACCGCGACGAGATCGTCCTGCGACACGCCGAGCTTCGCGAACACGTCGTGCGCTTCGGCCTCACCGCCGGCTTCGTCGTCATCGGGGCCGAGCACGACTTCCAGTTCGATGAAATCGCCGAGGCCGTCGACGCGGTCGAGGTGGATGCGCGTGCGGCCCGCGAGGTACACGTGCCGTTCCTTCGTCACGATCCCGCGCGTGGTCAGCGCGGTGGCGAGCAGCGCGTGCATCGCATCGGGGTTCGTCACCGGGCTGCGCGTGTAGTACGACGCCTTCGGGCCGTCGCGGTCGTCGCGCTGGTAGAAGATCAGTTCGGCCGGCGTACCGTCCTCGAAGCGGCGCAGCTTCAGCCGGCCGCGCGGCACGTCGTAGAAGAAATCCTGCTGGCGATAGAACAGCGGCGCCTCGGTCGCGAGCCTGGCCGCCTGTTCGCGCAGCTGGTCGAATTCGCGGGCGCGGGCTTTGATCTCGATGTTGCGGGCCATGCGGGTCTCCTTCAATCGGGGTCTCGCGGTGTGCGAACGCACAATCTAGCAAAAACGCGGAGACGGTGGCGTGACGACGGGTGGGGGGCGTGGCGAGATGACGCGCGCGGGCTCGGCCGCTTCGTCATCAGCACGGCTCATATCGCCCATTGCGCCTCGATCAGCCGCAGCGCCGCCGCGATCGCCGGTTCGTCGCACCGCTCGGCGAGGGTCACGAACGTCAGTTCGGTCGGCACCGTCACGGGCTCGACGATCGTCAGCGCATGCGCGTGCGCTTCGGCCAGCGCGGTCGAGTCGCGCGCGAGCGTCAACCCGATCCCCGATTTGACGAGGTCGAGCATCGACTGCTCCTGGTCGACCTCGGCAACCTTGAGCGGCTGCGCGCCGGCATCGGCGAAGCGCCGCGACAGCAGCCGGTGGTGCGCGGACGCCGGCGGCGTCCAGATCCACGGCAGCGTGGCAAGCGAGCGCCAGTCGTGGGCGCGCTGCACGCGCTCCTTCCAGCCAGCCGGCGCAAGGACGCGGTACCGAAAATGCGTGAGCGTGACGGTGTGGAACAGCGCGCCGTCGAGCGGATCGTCCTCGCCCGGCCGGCCGATGTAGTAGCCGACATCGAGCGCCTGCGTGCGCACCTGTTCGATCACCCAGCCCGACATTCCGTGCCGCAGCGCCGTCTCGATCTGCGGATGGGTTTCGACGAGCGCGCGCAGGAAGCCGCCGAGCCGCAGGAAACCCGGATCGAGGATCGTGCCGATCCGCAGCCGGCCGCGCACCTCGTGTCGCAGTGCAGCAGCGGCGCGCTGCACGTCGGCGGCCGCGGCGAGTGCGCGTTCCGCATGCGGCAGTAGCGTCTGGCCGTCGCGCGTGAGCGCGAGGCCGCGCGACGTGCGCGTAAACAGCGTGACGCCGAGCGTTTCCTGCAGATGCTTGATCTGCAGGCTGACCGCCGGCTGCGTCAGGTGCAGGTGTACGGCGGCGCGCGTCAGGTTGCCTTCGCGCGCGACCGTCGCGAACGCACGGAGCAGGGTGAGATCCATCGTCGTGATATGAGCGCAGCTTATAACGCAGTTCAGCATAACTCATTGGATCGGCGGCCGGCGGCCGGAGTACGCTTCATCGGTCGTGGCGCGCGGGGCCGCAAGCGTGGCTCGCGACGCACTATGCTGGAAATGACGCGCGGCGTTGCGCCGCGTGACAGGAGACAAACCGTGACTACTCAACGCACGCTAGAAGGCGAATTCGATTACGTGATCGTCGGCGCGGGCACCGCGGGCTGCGTGCTCGCGAACCGCCTGACCGACGATCCCGACATCCGTGTGCTGCTGCTCGAAGCGGGCGGCAAGGACGACTATCACTGGATCCATATCCCGGTCGGCTATCTGTATTGCATCGGCAACCCGCGCACCGACTGGCTGTACAAGACGCAGCCCGAAGCCGCGCTCAACGGCCGTGCGCTGTCGTATCCGCGTGGCCGCGTGCTCGGCGGCTGCTCGTCGATCAACGGGATGATCTACATGCGCGGCCAGCGCGAGGATTACGACAGCTGGGCGCAGGAAACCGGCGACGCCGGCTGGTCGTGGGACAGCGTGCTGCCGATCTTCAAGCGCAGCGAGGATCACCATGCGGGCGCGAGCGACGCGCACGGCGTGGGCGGCTACTGGCGCGTCGAGAAGCAGCGGCTGCGCTGGGAGATCCTCGAATCGTTCGCGCAGGCCGCGCAGCAGACTGGCATCCCGGCAACCGACGATTTCAACCGCGGCGACAATTCCGGGGTCGGCTATTTCGAGGTGAACCAGAAGCGCGGCGTGCGCTGGAATACGTCGAAGGCGTTCCTGCGGCCCGCGATGGCGCGCCCGAACCTGACCGTGATCACCGGCGCGCAGGCGCAGCGCGTGATCTTCGACGGGCGGCGCGCGGTCGGCGTCGAATATCACGGCGGCGGCACCGATTACGTTGCACGGGCGCGCTCGGAGGTGCTGCTGACGTCCGGCGCGGTGAATTCGCCGCAGCTGCTCGAACTGTCGGGCATCGGCGATGGCCGGCGGTTGCAGGCGCTCGGCATCGACGTCGTGCAGGATCTGCCGGGCGTCGGCGAAAACCTGCAGGATCACCTGCAATTGCGGATGGCGTTTCGCGTCGAAGGCGTACGCACGCTCAACACGCTGTCTGCGCACTGGTGGGGCAAGCTGATGATCGGCGCCGAATACGCGTTGCTGCAGCGCGGGCCGATGTCGATGGCGCCGTCGCAGCTCGGCGCGTTCGCCAAATCCGATCCGGACGATCCCGCACTCACGCGCCCCGATCTCGAATACCACGTGCAGCCGCTGTCGCTCGAACGCTTCGGGGAGCCGCTGCACAGCTTCAACGCATTTACGGCGTCCGTGTGCCATTTGCGGCCGACGTCGCGCGGCAGCGTACATATTGCGAGCGCCGATCCGGGCGCGGCACCCGCGATCGCGCCGAACTATCTGTCGACCGACCACGATCGCCACGTCGCCGCGAACGCGCTGCGGCTCACGCGCCGGATCGCGTCCGCGCCGGCGCTTGCGCGCTATCGTCCCGAGGAAATCCTGCCGGGCCTGCAGTACCGGAGCGAAGCCGAGCTGATCGAGGCGGCCGGCGCGGTCGGCACGACGATCTTCCATCCGGTCGGCACCTGCCGGATGGGGCGTGCCGACGATGAGCGCGCGGTGGTCGACAGCCGGCTGCGCGTGCGCGGCATCGCCGGGCTGCGGATCGTCGATGCATCGGTGATGCCGTTCATTACATCGGGCAACACCAATTCGCCGACGCTGATGATCGCCGAGCGTGCGAGCGACATGATTCGTGCCGATCGCCGCGCGGCGCGCGAAGCGACGCCGGTGCGCACGGAGCCGGCGGTGACGGCCGCGTGACGGAACGCTGACACGCACGACAGCGGGTGGTCATGATGACGCCCGCTGATTCGCTATGCGAAACAAGCTGCCGTTGCGGAGCCAATGCCGATGGTGCCGAATACGCCGGTTCGTCCGGCAAGATCCATGCAAGCCGTGCAGTCGCACGGCTTTTTTGTTGCGTGCGTGCCGGGCCGTGCGGATGGTCAACGCACGATGATGCACGTGTCAAAAAAACGGTGTGATAAACCGTGCACAGCCGCGCGTGACATGGCGGCCAGCCCTATAAGTGCAAATCCCGATGATTGCACTGCACCAACGGCGAGACAATGTGGCGCAGTGTGCATACGCGTCGGCGCGGGAGACCACCCTCGAGGCGTAACACGGCGCCCGGGGCAGCCCGCTCATCCGCTGACCTGTTTCGCGGACGCTTCTCGCGAATCTTCCCGGTGCTTCGCCTGACTTCGTACGGAAGGGAACATGATTCTCGGCGACACGATTCTGGAAACACGCGGACTGACCAAGGAATTCAGGGGTTTCACGGCCGTCAACGGCGTGAACCTGCGTGTGCGTCGCGGTGCGATCCATGCGCTGATCGGACCGAACGGCGCGGGCAAGACCACCTGCTTCAACCTCCTCACCAAATTCCTGACGCCGACGGCCGGCCAGATCGTCTTCAACGGCATCGACATCACCGACGAGCGGCCCGCGCAGGTTGCCCGCCGCGGCATCATCCGCTCGTTCCAGATCTCGGCTGTCTTTCCGCACCTGACCGCGCTGCAGAACGTGCGCATCGGCCTGCAGCGCGCGCTCGGCACCGAATTCCATTTCTGGCGCAGCGAACGCACGCTGAAGCGGCTCGACGACCGCGCGATGGACCTGCTCACGCAGGTCGGCCTCACCGATTTCGCGCAGGTGCCGACCGTCGAACTCGCATACGGCCGCAAGCGCGCGCTGGAGATCGCGACCACGCTCGCGATGGAACCCGAACTGATGCTGCTCGACGAGCCCACGCAGGGGATGGGCCACGAGGACGTCGACCGCGTGACCGCACTGATCAAGAAGGTTGCGAGCGGCCGCACGATCCTGATGGTCGAGCACAACATGAACGTGATCGCGGGCATCTCCGACACGATCACCGTCCTGCAACGCGGCGAGGTGCTGGCCGAAGGCTCGTATGCGGAAGTGTCGAAGAATCCGCTCGTCATCGAGGCCTATATGGGCAGCGCCGACGCGGCGCTCGCGGGGGCGCACGCATGAAGCACAGCGAACGGGAGGAACGCGAATTGAGCGGCGTCGAAAGCGGTACGCCCGCGCTGGAGATCACGGGCCTGGAGGCCTGGTACGGGGAATCCCACATATTGCACGGTGTCGACCTGACGGTGCATCGGGGTGAGGTCGTCACGCTGCTCGGCCGCAACGGCGCGGGCCGCACGACGACGCTGCGCGCGATCATGGGCCTCACGGGCCGCCGCAGCGGGTCGATCAAGGTCGCGGGCAACGAGACGATCGGCCTCGCGACGCACCGCATCGCGCATTTCGGCATCGGCTACTGCCCGGAGGAGCGCGGGATCTTCTCGAGCCTGTCGTGCGAGGAGAACCTGATGCTGCCGCCGCCGATCGGTTCGCGCGACCACGCGATGTCGATCGACGAGATCTACGCGATGTTCCCGAACCTCGCGTCGCGCCGGCAGAGCCAGGGTACGCGGCTCTCAGGCGGCGAGCAGCAGATGCTCGCGGTCGCGCGGATCCTGCGCACCGGCGCGAACCTGCTGCTGCTCGACGAGATTTCCGAAGGCCTCGCGCCGGTGATCGTGCAGGCGCTGGCGCGGATGATCGTCGCGCTGAAGGCACGCGGCTACACGATCGTGATGGTCGAACAGAATTTCCGCTTCGCGGCACCGCTCGCCGACCGCTTCTACGTGATGGAGCACGGCAGCATCGTCGAACATTTCCAGGCGGCCGAACTGGAAAGCAAGATGCCGACCCTGCACGACCTGCTCGGGGTGTGACGCCGCCCCGTCTCTTTCGCCGCTAGCCGTGGCGGCTTCGAACAACCACAACGCATCAGAACAACAGGAGACGTCAATGAAAATGAAGACCCTCGCACACGCCTGTCTTGCGCTCGCGACTGCCGCGTTCACCGCCGGCGCCGCGCAGGCCGCGGATACCGTGAAGATCGGCTTCATCACCGACATGTCGGGGCTTTACGCGGATATCGACGGGCAGGGCGGTCTCGAAGCGATCCGCATGGCGGTCGCCGATTTCGGCGGCAAGGTGCTCGGCAAGCCGATCGAGGTCGTCTATGCCGATCACCAGAACAAGGCCGACATCGCCGCGTCGAAGGCGCGTGAATGGATGGATCGCGGCGGGCTCGACCTGCTGGTCGGCGGCACGAACTCCGCCACTGCGCTGTCGATGAACCAGGTCGCGGCCGAGAAGAAGAAGGTCTACATCAACATCGGCGCGGGCGCCGACACGCTGACGAACGAGCAGTGCACGCCGTACACGGTCCACTACGCATACGACACGATGGCGCTCGCGAAGGGCACCGGTTCGGCGGTGGTGAAGCAGGGTGGCAAGACGTGGTTCTTCCTGACCGCCGATTACGCATTCGGCAAGGCGCTCGAGAAGAACACGTCGGATGTCGTGAAGGCGAACGGCGGCCAGGTGCTCGGTACGGTGCGTCACCCGCTGTCCGCGTCGGATTTCTCGTCGTTCCTGCTGCAGGCGCAGGCGTCGAAGGCGCAGATCCTCGGCCTCGCGAACGCGGGCGGCGACACGATCAACTCGATCAAGGCCGCGAAGGAATTCGGCATCACGAAGACGATGAAGCTCGCGGCGCTGCTGATGTTCATCGACGACGTGCACAGCCTCGGCCTCGAGACGACGCAGGGCCTCGTACTGACCGACAGCTGGTACTGGAACCGTGACGCGGCGTCGCGCCAGTGGGCGCAGCGCTACTTCGGCAAGATGAAGAAGATGCCGTCGAGCCTGCAGGCGGCCGACTACTCGTCGGTGACGACCTACCTGAAGGCCGTCCAGGCCGCCGGCACGACCGATTCCGACAAGGTCATGGCCGAGCTGAAGAAGATCAAGATCAACGACTTCTACGCGAAGGGCTACATCCGCACGGATGGCAGCATGATCCACGACATGTACCTGATGGAAGTGAAGAAGCCGTCGGAGTCGAAGGAGCCGTGGGATTACTACAAGGTGCTCGCGACGATTCCGGGCGAACAGGCATTCGGGACCAAGCAGGAATCGCGCTGCGCGTTGTGGAAGTAAGCAGGGCGTAGCGGCGCGCACGGGCGCGCCGCTCGGTGGCGGCAGCAGCGATGTGCCCGCTGCGCCGCCTGCGTACGCGACGCTAGAAGGTTGCGAGCGCAACGAAACTCATTCTGACGGCTAAGTCGATGGAAATCTTTGGCATTCCGTTGCCGGCGATGCTGAGCCAGTTGCTGCTCGGGCTCGTCAACGGCTCGTTCTACGCGATCCTGAGCCTCGGGCTCGCGGTGATCTTCGGGCTGCTCAACGTGATCAACTTCGCGCACGGCGCGCTGTTCATGCTGGGTGCGATGCTCGCGTGGATGGGCATGTCGTATTTCGGGTTGCCGTACTGGGCGATGCTCGTGATCGCGCCGCTGGTGGTCGGCGCGTTCGGGATCCTGATCGAGCGCTCGATGCTGCGCTGGCTGTACAAGCTCGATCACCTGTACGGGCTGCTGCTCACGTTCGGGCTCACGCTGGTCGTCGAAGGCGTGTTCCGGTCGATCTACGGTTCGTCCGGCCAGCCGTACGACGTGCCGTCGCAGCTGTCCGGCGCCACCAACCTCGGCTTCATGTTCCTGCCGAACTACCGCGCGTGGGTCGTCGTGGCATCGCTCGCGGTGTGTCTCGCGACGTGGTTCGTGATCGAGAAGACGCGCCTGGGCGCCTACCTGCGCGCGGGCACCGAGAATCCGAAGCTCGTCGAGGCATTCGGCGTGAACGTGCCGATGATGATCACGCTCACCTACGGCTTCGGCGTCGCGCTCGCGGCGTTCGCGGGCGTGCTGGCCGCGCCGGTGATCCAGGTGTCGCCGCTGATGGGGCAGCCGATGATCATCACCGTGTTCGCGGTGGTCGTGATCGGCGGGATGGGCTCGATCCTCGGCTCGATCGTCACGGGCCTGCTGCTCGGCGTGATCGAGGGTTTCACGCGCGTGTTCTACCCCGAAGCGTCGGCCACCGTCGTGTTCGTGATCATGGCGATCGTGCTGCTGTTCCGCCCGGCGGGCCTCTTCGGCAAGGAAAAATGATGCAGAGAAAAGTGCTCTACGGCGCGCTGCTCGCCGCACTGCTCGCCGCGCCGTTCATCGGCGCGTACCCGGTGTTCGTGATGAAGGTGCTCACGTTCGCGCTGTTCGCGGCCGCGTTCAACCTGCTGATCGGCTATACGGGGCTGCTGTCGTTCGGCCATGCGATGTTCCTCGCGACCGCCGGCTATGCGACCGGCTATTCGATACAGACGCTCGGTTTCACGCCGGAACTCGGCGTGCTGGTCGGTACCGTTGCCGCGACGCTGCTCGGGCTCGTCGTCGGGCTGTTCGCGATCCGGCGGCAGGGCATCTACTTCGCGATGATCACGCTCGCGTTCGCGCAGATGGTCTACTTCATCTACCTGCAGGCGCCGTTCACGCACGGCGAGGACGGGCTGCAGGGCGTGCCGCGCGGCCACCTGTTCGGGCTGCTCGACCTGTCGAACGACGTCGCGCTGTACTACGTCGTGCTGGCGGTGGTCGTAGCTGCATGCGCGTTCATCGTGCGGGTCGTGCATTCGCCGTTCGGCCAGGTGCTCGTCGCGATCAAGGAGAACGAAGCGCGCGCGATCTCGCTCGGCTACGACACCGACCGCTTCAAGCTGCTCGCGTTCATCCTGTCGGCGGGCATCGCGGGGCTGGCCGGTTCGCTGAAGGTGCTCGTGCTCGGCTTCGAGACGCTGTCGGACGCGTACTGGACGATGTCGGGGCTCGTCGTGCTGATGACGCTTGTCGGCGGGATGGGCACGCTGTTCGGGCCGCTGCTGGGCGCGGCGCTGATCGTCGCGCTGGAAGACCGGCTCGGCGACATCGGCGAATGGCTCGCATCGACGACGGGTGTCGCGTGGTTCCATTCGCTCGGCGAATCGGCGACGATCGTCACGGGGCTGATCTTCATCGCATGCGTGCTCGCGTTCCGGCGCGGCATCGTCGGCGAAATGGTCGCGCGGATCAAGCCGCTCAGGGCGTCCTGAATGCGTGCGGCGCGCGTCACCGGGCGTTGATGCGAAGCACCATCCGGCATGCTCCGGAAGGGCGTCGCAGCGGGCTCGGGCCGGCGCCACGCGGCAGGCTGGTGCCCCATTTTCGTGCGGCGATGCACCATAGGGGTAAATGCTAAGTTGTCGCAGTGTGAAAGGTCCTTTAATCTTCGTCCTAGTTCTGATGCACCGCGAAACGAATTTGCAGGTGGAGAACGAGGAGACAATCGAGGCACAAAGTGCCCGGACCCCAAAGCGCTGTTGGACGGAATCCAACAGCGCTTTTTCATTTGCGTGCACGGATTTCCACCGATGGTGCATCGGCCTGCGCGATTGCCGTATTCCGCGCTTGCGTTCGCACCGCGTTTCTTCCGCGCTTCGCCGCGTCCCCCCGTTTTCCACTTTCCGCTTTCTCGCGATTCGTTCGCAGACGATGCGCAGCCGTGCGCTGGCCGTTCGGGCTAACCCGGTTGGCGTGCACAAAACGCGTCCGTTACACTCAGCTTTCGCCGACCGTGCGGTCGGGAAAATCGGTCGGCAGTTCTCCTACAAGCAGAATGCAGAAGAGGGAGTACGGTTGGATGAGCAGCGCAGGACGATGGATCGGGGCAGGAAGGGCGGCTAGTGCCGTTCGTTCGTCGTGGGGTTGGGCTGCCGTCGCGGCGGCCTTTCCGAGCCGTTCTGCGGCCTGTAGGCGCGTTCCGGCGCCATCGCCGGTCGTTGCGTGCGCATCCGTATCGATATTCGCATCCGCACTCGCATGAGCGGCCGGCCTCCCGATCATACGCTTCTTGCGGGCCTGGCCGCATCAGGCCGGATCGACGTGCCTTTCCTTGATCGTTGCGCATACATCGATTTCCCGCACGATTCCGCATTTCTCCGCTTTCTTCATCCAGACGACACCGCTGCTGCGCATCGTGACGATCGAACGACCGTTTCGACCGCCGGCTGGTGCGTCCGCGCGCGGCGCTGTCCGTGCGTGGTTGAAGGTGAGGTGTTTCACGGGAAAACGAGCGTAGGCGTGGCAAGGCGAGATAGTTAAATTATTAACTTGTTTTGGGGACCGGGAGCCGCCCGAGCGACCCGTGGCTTTTTCGAGCAGCGTTTGGAGACAACGTAAATGAAGATGAATCGATGGATGGAGGCCGTGCTCGCCGCGGGCCTCGTGTGTGCGGCGGCAACGGCGTCGGCGCAGGTGAAGATCGGCGTGACGCTGTCGGCCACCGGGCCGGCCGCGTCGCTCGGGATTCCGGAAAAGAACACGATCGCGCTGCTGCCGAAGGAAATCGCCGGCAAGAGCGTGCAGTACATCGTGCTCGACGACGCATCCGACACGAGCCGCGCGGTGCAGAACGTGCGCAAGCTGATCGATGAAGATCACGTCGACGCGATCATCGGCTCGTCCGTCACGCCGAACTCGCTCGCGATGCTCGACCCCGTGTCGCAGGGCAAGACGCCGACGATCTCGCTCGCGGCGAGCGCCCAGATCATCTCGCCGATGGACGCGAAGCGCGCGTGGATGTTCAAGGTGCCGCAGAACGACCAGCTGATGGCCGACGCGATCGCCGGCTACATGGCGAAGCACGGCGTGAAGACGGTCGGCTTCATCGGCTTCGCCGATGCGTACGGCGACAGCTGGTACAAAACGTTCGACGCGGCGGCCGCGAAGAACGGCCTGAAGGTCGTGTCGAACGAGCGCTACAACCGCACCGACGCATCGGTGATGGGGCAGGTGCTGAAGCTGATGGGCTCGAACCCGGATGCGGTGCTGATCGCCGGCTCGGGCACGCCGGCGGCGCTGCCGGCGAAGACGCTGAAGGAGCGCGGCTACAAGGGCAAGGTGTACCAGACGCACGGCGTCGCGAACAACGACTTCCTGCGCGTGTGCGGCAAGGATTGCGAAGGCGAGATCCTGCCCGCCGGCCCGGTGCTCGTGACCGACCAGCTGCCCGATTCGAATCCGGTGAAGAAGCCGGCGCTTGGCTACAAGGCCGCGTACGAGAAGGCGTACGGCGCGGGCTCGCTCGCGACGTTCGGCGGCCATGCGTGGGATGCCGGGCTGCTGCTGCAGCGTGCGATTCCGGAAGCGCTGAAGAAGGGCCAGCCGGGCACCGAGGCGTTCCGCGAGGCGCTGCGCGCGTCGATCGAGAACGTGAAGGACCTGCCCGTGTCGCACGGCGTGATCAACATGACGCCGACCGATCACAACGGCTTCGACACGCGTGCGCGCGTGATGGTGCAGATCGTCGACGGCAAGTGGAAGCTGCAGGCCGAGTAAGCATCACGTGAAACCGGCGTGCGCGGTGCGAATGGCGCCGTGCATGCCGTCTCGGCAGGGCGCCGGGCCTGACGGGCCCGCGACCGTGCCGCCTGGAACCGCCGGGGCCGCCTGCATGGCGCCCGACGCGTCGACCCTGCCGTCCGCGCCCCGGCCGTCCCGTCTTTCGTTTCTCCGCAGCATTCTCGATACACGAAACGTATGGATCTCTCGATTGCAGCGATCCTCGCGCAAGACGGCATCACGACCGGCGCCATATATGCATTGCTGTCGCTGGCGCTCGTGCTGGTATTTTCCGTCACGCGGGTGATCTTCATTCCCCAGGGCGAATTCGTCGCCTACGGTGCGCTGACGCTTGCCGCATTGCAGGCGCAGAAATTTCCCGCCACCTGCTGGCTGTTGTTCGTGATGGGCATCGCGTGCTTCCTGCTCGAAGTCGGCGGCCTGATCCGCCATCGCGAACGGCGCCATCAGCTCGGCCGCACGCTCGCGACACTCGGCAGCCGCTACATCCTGCTGCCGCTCGCGGTGTTCGCGATCACGCGCAGCTTCGCCGTGCAGCCGCTGCCGATGCTGGCGCAGATCGCACTGACGCTCGCGATCGTCGTGCCGATGGGGCCGTTCGTCTACCGGCTCGTGTACCAGCCGATCGCCGAAGGCACGACGTTGCTGCTGCTGATCGTGTCGGTCGCCGTCCACTTCGCGATGGTCGGCCTCGGGCTCGTGATGTTCGGCGCGGAAGGTTCGCGCACCAACGGCTTCTCGGATGCGTCGCTGTCGATCGGCAGCATGACCGTGTCGGTGCAGAGCATCCTGGTCGTCGTGACGGCGCTCGTGCTGATCGGCGCGCTCTATGTGTACTTCGGCCGCACGATCGCAGGCAAGGCGCTGCGCGCGACGTCGGTGAACCGTCTCGGCGCGCGGCTCGTCGGTATCGGCACGACCGAGGCAGGGCGGCTCGCGTTCACGTTCGCGGCGGGGCTCGGCGTGTTGTGCGGGATCCTCGTCGGCCCGTTGACGACGATCTACTACGACTCGGGCTTCCTGATCGGCCTGAAGGGCTTCGTCGGCGCGATCATCGGCGGGCTTGTCAGCTATCCGCTCGCGGCCGCCGGCTCGCTGCTCGTCGGCGTGCTTGAATCGTATTCGTCGTTCTGGGCGAGCGCCTACAAGGAGGTGATCGTGTTCACGCTGATCATTCCGGTGCTGCTGTGGCGGAGCTTCGCCACGCCGCACGCGGAAGAGGAAGAGGAGTGACACGATGAAGACGATGGTACGCAACAAGACCTTCTGGGTGTTTCTCGTGGTGCTGTTCGCGCTGCCGGTGCTGCCCGGCGCGCTGCAGGTGCCTGAATACTGGATCACGCTGCTGAACTACATCGGCCTCTACGCGATCGTCGCGATCGGCCTCGTGCTGCTCACGGGGGTCGGCGGGATGACGAGCTTCGGGCAGGCCGCGTTCGTCGGCATCGGCGCCTATGCGACCGCGCTCCTGACGACGCGCTACGGCGTGTCGCCGTGGCTCGCGCTGATCGTCGGCGTCGTGCTGACGGCGCTCGTCGCGCTCGTGCTCGGCGCGGTCACGATGCGGCTGTCCGGCCACTTCCTGCCGCTCGGTACGATCGCGTGGGGCCTCGCGCTGTTCTACCTGTTCGGCAACCTCGAACTGCTCGGCAAGTACGACGGGATCAACGGGATTCCGGTGCTGAACCTGTTCGGCATCGAGCTAGAAAGCGGGCGCAGCCTGTACTTCCTGATCTGGGCCGTCGTGCTGGCCGCGATCGTGTCGGTGCAGAACCTGCTGAACAGCCGCCCGGGCCGCGCGATTCGCGCGCTGCGCGGCGGTGGCGTGATGGCCGAGGCGATGGGCGTGAACACCGCGTGGATGCGCGTCGTGATCTTCGTCTATGCGGCCGTGCTCGCGGCGGTATCGGGCTTCCTGTACGCACACCTGCAGCGTGCGGTGAACCCGACGCCGTTCGGGCTGAACCACGGAATCGAGTTCCTGTTCATGGCCGTGGTGGGCGGCGTGTCGCACGTGTGGGGCGCGGTGCTCGGTGCGGCGATCCTGACCGTGCTGCAGGACTACCTGCAGACGCTGCTGCCGAAGCTGCTCGGCTCGGAAGGCAACTTCGAGATCATCGTGTTCGGCGTGCTGATGGTGCTGCTGCTGCAGTACGCACGCCAGGGCGTGTGGCCGTTCGTCGCCAGGCTGTTCCCCCGCGGGCCGCGTGCGCACGTGCCCGAGCATGCCGATCCGTTGCCGCAACGTGCGAAGCCGACGGCCGGCGAGCCGCTGCTCGTCGTCGACAACGCGCGCAAGCAGTTCGGCGGGCTCGTGGCCGTCAATGACGTCAGCTTCGATGTGAAAGCGGGGCAGATCATCGGGCTGATCGGCCCGAACGGCGCCGGCAAGTCGACCACGTTCAACCTCGTGACGGGCGTGCTGAAGCCGACGGGCGGCACGATCACGTTCCGTGGCGAGCGCATCGACGGGCTGACATCGCGCCAGATCGTTCGCCGCGGCATCGGCCGGACGTTCCAGCACGTGAAGCTGTTGCCGGCGATGACGGTGCTCGAGAACGTCGCGATCGGTGCGCACCTTCGCGGCCGTACCGGTGTGTGGCGCAGCGTCGCGCGGCTCAATGCCCACGAGGAAGCGCAGTTGCTGGCCGAAGCCGCACAGCAGATCCGCCGCGTCGGGCTCGAAAAGCACATGTACGACGAAGCGGGCAGTCTCGCGCTGGGCCAGCAGCGGATTCTCGAAATCGCTCGGGCGCTGTGCTGCGACCCGACGCTGTTGCTGCTCGACGAGCCGGCCGCCGGGCTGCGTTATCAGGAGAAGCAGCAACTCGCCGACCTGCTGCGGCGGCTGAAGGCGGAAGGCATGAGCGTGTTGCTCGTGGAACACGACATGGATTTCGTGATGAACCTCACCGACCGGCTGGTGGTGATGGAATTCGGCACGCGGATCGCGGAAGGGCTGCCGCAGGATGTGCAGCAGAATCCGGCGGTGCTCGAAGCGTATCTGGGCGGGGTGGAGTGATGACGGACACGACGATGCCGATTCTCGAAGTGAGCGGGCTGGCGGTCCGGTACGGGAAGGTCGAGGCGCTGCATGGCGCGGCGATCAAGGTTGGTGCGGGGCAGATCGTCAGCGTGATCGGCCCGAACGGGGCTGGCAAATCGACGCTGTTGAACGCGATCATGGGCGCGCTGCCGGTGACCGGGCATGCTTCGGGCGCGGTCGTGTATCGCGGTCACGATGTCGGTGCGTTGCCGGTGGAGCAGCGCGTCGCGCGCGGGATGTGCCTCGTACCGGAAAAGCGTGAGCTGTTCAGCACGATGACGGTCGAAGACAACCTCGTGCTCGGTGCGTATCGGCGCAAGCAGGCCGGTGAAGCGAACTTCCTCGACCAGCTCGATCACGTGTTCGCGCTGTTTCCGCGGCTGAAGGAGCGGCGCAAGCAGGCAGCGGGCACGCTGTCCGGCGGCGAGCGGCAGATGCTCGCGGTTGGCCGCGCGCTGATGGGCAAGCCCGACCTGCTGATGCTCGACGAGCCGAGCCTCGGGCTGGCGCCGCTGATCGTGAAAGAGATCTTTCATATCATCAGCGCGTTGCGCGGTACGGGTGTGGCGACGCTGCTGATCGAGCAGAATGCGCGGGCGGCGCTGCAGATTTCCGACTACGGTTACGTGCTGGAGACGGGGGAGTTTGCGCTGGAAGGGCCGGCGGCGGAACTTGCGCAGAATCCGCGCGTGATCGAAACGTACCTCGGGTTGGCGAAGAAAACGGCTTGATCGTAGGTGCGGTTGGCGGGAAACGGGCGGCGTGTTTCACGTGAAACACGCCGTTTTTGTTTTTGGGGTGAGATGTGATGCCGATACATCCACCGTTAACAACCAGGGGATAAGTGCCGGAGGAACAATCAAAAGCGCTGTGTGTTAGCAGTGGCTGAGGTGTCCACGGCACAGATGACGATTCGGTATATCGCTCGTGGGAGGTTGCCGCTTGTTCCACAGGCCGACGATGTGCCGCGTCACAGGGGATAAGTATCGAGCGAACCGACGGAAATTCTGTGAGGAAGATGGTGGGTGTGGTCGCACAGAGTGTTTCGTCCGGGACGTTGGGTGGGGCACAGGCCTCGAACGGGTTGTATGTTCCACGTGAAATTTCCCGACAAATGGATCTCTGCACAGGTGCAACGATGTGCGGCAGGCTGGCTGGAAGCTTTGCGGAAATGGGCTCTGGACCACAGATTCATCTGGCCATCGCCGAAAAATCGTCGAATTGCACAGACCCTACCATTCGGACGGCATTCGGGTGAAAAGCGAACCCGCTATAATTCGGCCCATACATTTCTCAGATAGGTTCGTGCGCAGTCCTGCGGACGGAATCCACCATGCTTTTTCCCACAGAATTTGACGTCATCGTCGTCGGTGGCGGTCATGCCGGCACCGAAGCCGCGCTGGCGTCCGCCCGCATGGGCGCAAAGACACTGCTGCTGACCCACAACATCGAAACACTTGGGCAGATGAGCTGCAATCCGTCGATCGGCGGCATTGGCAAGGGCCATCTGGTCAAGGAAGTCGATGCGCTGGGCGGCGCAATGGCTGCCGCGACGGACGAGAGCGGCATTCAGTTCCGGATCCTCAATTCGTCGAAGGGCCCGGCTGTGCGCGCGACGCGTGCGCAGGCCGATCGCATCCTGTACAAGGCCGCGATCCGTCACCGGCTCGAGAACCAGCCGAACCTCTGGCTGTTCCAGCAGGCCGTCGACGACCTGATGGTCGAAGGCGACCGCGTGGTGGGCGCCGTCACGCAGATCGGCATCCGCTTCCGCGCCCGCGCGGTCGTGCTGACCGCCGGTACGTTCCTCGACGGTAAGATCCACGTCGGCCTGAACAACTACACGGGCGGTCGCGCGGGCGATCCGGCGGCCGTGTCGCTGTCGTCGCGCCTGAAGGAGCTGAAGCTGCCGCAGGGCCGTCTGAAGACCGGTACGCCGCCGCGTATCGATGGCCGTTCGATCGATTTCTCGAAGCTGACCGAGCAGCCGGGCGACCTCGATCCGGTTCCCGTTTTCTCGTTCCTGGGGCGCGCGGAGCAGCATCCGCAGCAGCTGCCGTGCTGGGTCACGCACACGAACGAGCGCACGCACGACATCATTCGTGGCGGCCTCGACCGTTCGCCTATGTATACAGGCGTGATCGAAGGCGTCGGGCCGCGCTATTGCCCGTCGATCGAGGACAAGATCCACCGGTTCGCATCGAAGGAATCGCACCAAATCTTCCTCGAGCCGGAAGGGCTGACGACCAACGAGTTCTACCCGAACGGGATCTCGACGAGCCTGCCGTTTGACGTCCAGCTCGAGCTCGTGCACTCGATGCTCGGCCTCGAGAACGCGCATATCCTGCGCCCCGGCTACGCGATCGAGTACGACTACTTCGACCCGCGCGCGCTGAAGGCGTCGCTTGAGACGAAGGCGATCAACGGGTTGTTCTTTGCGGGCCAGATCAACGGGACGACCGGCTATGAAGAGGCGGCCGCGCAGGGGCTGCTGGCCGGCCTTAATGCGGGCCGCTACGTGCAGGAGAAGGACGCATGGTGCCCGCGCCGTGACCAGGCGTACCTTGGCGTGCTGGTCGACGATCTCGTAACGCGTGGCGTGGCCGAGCCGTACCGGATGTTCACGAGCCGCGCCGAGTATCGCCTCAGCCTGCGTGAAGACAATGCCGACATGCGCCTGACCGAGGTCGGCCGCGAGCTGGGGCTCGTCGACGACGCGCGCTGGGACGCATTCAGCCGGAAGCGCGACGCTGTTTCACGTGAAACCGAACGCCTGAAGTCGACGTGGGTCACGCCGAAGACGTTGCCGCAGGAAGAAGCGACCGCGCTCCTCGGTAAGGCGATCGATCACGAATACAGCCTCGCCGAGCTGCTGCGCCGCCCGGGTATCAGCTACGACGGCGTGTGTGGCCTGAAGGGTGGCGAATGCGGTCCCGCAGAGCCGCTGGCCGACGATCCGGTGCTGCTCGAGCAGATCAAGGAGCAGGTCGAGATCGGCATCAAGTACCAGGGCTATATCGAGCGTCAGGCCTCCGAGATCGAACGCAACGATGCGAACGAGAACACGCGCCTGCCGGACGGTATCGATTATCGCGAAGTCCGCGGCCTGTCGTTCGAGGTGAGCCAGAAGCTCAACGAGTTCCGACCGGAAACGATCGGGCAGGCATCGCGTATCTCGGGTGTCACGCCGGCCGCGATCTCGCTGCTGATGGTGCACCTGAAGCGCCGCGGCCTGGGCCGCCGTAGTGGCACTGCCGAAGCGGCAACGGAGCAGGGGGACGGCGCCGTCCCGACGCAACAATGACGGCGCGTCGCGCGCCGGCGGTTAATCGGGACGTACTGGAACAGATGCTCGTCGAAGGCACGACGGCGCTCGACCTCGCACTGACGGATGCACAACACAACCAGCTGCTCGACTATGTCGCGCTGCTCGGCAAGTGGAACGCGGTCTACAACCTGACCGCGATCCGCGACCCGAAGCAGATGCTGATCCAGCACATCCTCGATTCGCTCTCCATCGTCTCGCATCTGCGTGGCCGTGCATCGGCCCGTGTGCTCGACGTCGGCTCGGGCGGCGGATTGCCTGGTATCGTGCTGGCGATCGTCGAGCCGGACTGGCAGATCACGCTGAACGATATCGTGCAGAAGAAGTCTGCATTCCAGACTCAGATGCGCGCGGAGCTGAAGCTCGCGAACCTGTCGGTGGTCACCGGGCGGGTCGAATCGCTGCAGCCGGGTGTCGAAGTGCCGGAAAAATTCGACATGATCGTATCCCGCGCTTTCGCGGATCTGTCCGACTTCGTTAAACTTGCTCGACATCTGGTCGCGCCGGGCGGATCGATCTGGGCGATGAAGGGCGTCCATCCGGACGACGAGATTGCGCGATTGCCGGAAGGCAGCCGCGTGAAGCAGACGATACGGCTGGCGGTACCGATGCTCGATGCCGAACGGCATCTGATCGAAGTGACCGTCGACGAGGCGAATTGAAGGGCAGGCGCGCAGTAGCGCGCCGTTTGTTTGAAGGTAAAGGGAACACACCAACGATGGCAAAGATCTTCTGCGTTGCGAACCAGAAGGGGGGCGTCGGCAAGACGACGACATCGGTCAATCTCGCCGCAAGCCTTGCAGCGCAGGAGCAACGAGTCCTGCTGATCGATCTCGACCCGCAGGGTAACGCGACGATGGGCAGCGGGATCGACAAGGCTGCTTGCGAAGCGACCGTGTACGAGGTGCTGGTCGACGGCGTGCCGGTGACCGACGCGCGCATCCGCCCGGACGGCGTCACCTACGACGTGCTGCCTGCGAACCGCGAGCTGTCCGGTGCCGAGATCGAACTGATCAGCATCGACAACCGCGAGCGCCGGCTGAAGGCTGCGCTCGAGCGCGTGGCCGATGACTACGACTTCGTGCTGATCGATTGCCCGCCGACGCTGTCGCTGCTGACGCTGAACGGGCTGTGCGCGGCGCATGGCGTCGTGATTCCGATGCAGTGCGAGTACTTCGCACTGGAAGGGTTGTCGGACCTCGTCAACACGATCAAGCAGGTTCACGCGAACATGAACCGTGACCTGAAGATCATCGGCTTGTTGCGCGTGATGTTCGATCCGCGCATCACGCTGCAGCAGCAAGTCTCCGATCAACTGAAAGCGCACTTCGGCGACAAGGTGTTCGACGCGGTGATTCCGCGTAACGTGCGCCTGGCGGAAGCGCCGAGTTACGGGCTGCCGGGCGTCGTGTTCGACCGCAGCTCGCGCGGTGCGCAAGCGTATCTCCAGTTCGGTGCCGAGATGATCGACCGCGTTCGCGCGTTCGAGGTGTCGTGATCCGGACATGAGCGAAGCGAGGAAGAAAGACATGAACGCGGTACCAAAGAAGAAGGGCTTGGGACGTGGCCTCGAAGCGCTGCTCGGCGGCAGTGCCGATATCACCGAAGCGGTGAAGATCGAAGGGGCACCGAACACGCTCGCGCTCGGCAAGCTGCAGGCCGGCAAGTACCAGCCGCGGACGCGGATGGACGAAGGCAGCCTGCAGGAGCTCGCGGCGAGCATTCGCGCACAGGGCGTGATGCAGCCGATCCTGGTACGGCCCATTTCATCAGACAAATACGAGATCATCGCAGGCGAGCGCCGTTTCCGCGCGGCGCGCCTGGCGGGCCTCGATGAAGTGCCGGTGCTCGTGAAGGATGTATCGGATCAGGCCGCCGCGGCGATGGCGCTGATCGAGAACATCCAGCGCGAGGACCTGAACCCGCTTGAAGAGGCGCATGGTATCCAGCGCCTGCTCGACGAATTCGGTTTCACGCACGAACAGGCGGCCGAATCGGTCGGCCGTTCGCGCAGCGCGGTGTCGAACCTGCTGCGACTGCTGAACCTGGCTTCGCCGGTGCAGACGATGCTGCTGGCGGGTGATCTCGACATGGGGCATGCGCGCGCGCTGCTCGCCGTCGATGCGGCCACGCAGATCACGCTCGCCCATCAGGTCGTCAACAAGCGCATGTCGGTGCGCGAGACCGAGAAGCTCGTCACGCACACGACGAAGGAAGTGCCGGCCGTGAAGGCGCGCGCGAAGGACGACGGCGGCCGCGATACGCGCCGTCTCGAGGAGGAGTTGTCCGACCTGCTCGCGTCGACGGTGAAGATCAAGCTCGGCCGCCGCGGGCGAGGGCAGGTGACGATCGACTTCGGCAACCTCGACGCGCTCGAGGGCATTCTCGTGCGACTGCGCGGCAACGTCGCAACCGAAGAGTAACGGGCAGCTCATGGAGGAGACGGGCGCACCGGCGCCGCGCCGGTGGCTCGGATGGCTTGCGCAGGAGCCCGTGCTATCGGTGCTCGCGCTGGGCCTGATCCTGCTGCAATGGGTGCGTCCGCAACCATTTTCCGTATTGGCCGATCGCGTCGACTGGCAGACGGTCGCGACGCTCGCGGGCCTCTTGATGCTGACCAAGGCGCTCGAGTTGTCCGGCTGCCTGATGTGGCTCGCGCACCGCATCGTGCATCACGTGCGCTCCGAACGCGGCTTGGCCATGCTGCTGGTCGGATTCGCCGCGTTGCTGTCGATGTGGCTCACCAACGACGTCGCGCTGTTCGTCGTCGTGCCGCTGATGGTGTCGTTGCGTGCGCTTACGCCGCTGCCGTTCCGGCGGCTCGTGATCGTCGTCGCGCTGGCCGTCAACGCGGGGTCCGTCGCGACGCCGCTCGGCAATCCCCAGAATCTTTTCCTGTGGCAATTGAGCGGCGTGTCGTTCGGCCACTTCGTGGTCACGCTCGGGCCGCTCGCGATCGCGCTGATGGCGCTGCTGTTCGTGCTGACCGCGTGCGCGTTTCGCGCGAAGCCGCTCGACCTGTCCGGCGACGTCGTCGCCATTCCCGTGCAACGCATGCACGCGCTGATCGCGGCGGTGCTGTTCGCGGCATTCGTGCTGCTCGCCGATGCGCATCATCCGCTGCCGGGCCTGGTTGCCGTCGCGATCGTGCTGCTCGCCGTAAAACGTGACGCAGTCCTGAAGATCGACTGGCTGCTGCTGCTGATCTTCGTGCTGATGTTCGTCGTGTTGCGCAGCGCGGCTGCGCTGCCCGTCATCCATGACGCGATTGCGCATGCGAATCTCGATTCACCGCTGCGCATCTTTGCGGCCGGCGCCGTGCTGTCACAGGGCATCAGCAACGTGCCGGCCGCGATCCTGCTGTCGGAGTTCACGCACGACTGGCGCGCGCTCGCGTTCGGCGTATCGGTCGGCGGATTCGGTTTCGCGATCGGCTCGCTGGCGAACCTGATCGCGGTGCGTCTCGCGAAGGAGCCGCGCATGTGGCTGCCGTTCCACCTGGTCTCGATTCCGTTCGCGCTCGCCAGCGCGGCACTCGGCGCATGGCTGCTCGTTCACGGTTGAGCGATGCGGGTGTGCGTGGCAAAGGCGTGCCATTCGGGTGGCGGGGAGGGCGCACAGCATTCGCGCTGGTGCGGGGCTGTTGATAAGTGCGGCAATCCACAGTCGATCGACTGTGGTGGCATGACAACTGATTGGATAATTTGCTGCGTCAGCGTCGATCCGGATTTCGCGCATCCGTCGCGGCCGGGCGATCACAGTGTTTCGTCTGCTAGGGGCGACGTGCTGAACTCGGGTCCGAAGCCGCGTCACAGCGTGGATCCTGGGTGGTGATCGTACCGCTCCGCCCGCACCCGCGCCGGGCATCGTTTCCTTGCCATTCCCTCGTTGCCGGATTTCTTCGGGCAAGAAATACCGGTGCAAAAAAGCGACCTTACAACTGTCATCGTACGTCGTCGAATCGCGTGTTTTTTCACATGATGAGGCGTCGTTTTACGCAGGTTTTTGTCGCGTCTAAAGCCTTGAATCACTTGCAACTATCGCTTACAATCGCCCGGATTTGTTAGCTAGGCACCCCTGAAAGCTTTCAGAAAGCTTGGGGCCGGGTTCAAGGATTTTGCGGAAGATTGCGATGGCGGGTCAGGCGCCGGACGACAGGCACGATGATCAGCGCACGCAACGCACCGCTTCAGCGGCCGGCGAGCGGCGCGAATTCGATGATGACTGGGATGCCGAGCAGCAAGATAACAATATCGTTCCGCTCACACGGGTAGAAGCCGAAAAGCTGTTCGGCCCGAACGTGAGCAAGCCCTCGCGCGTGACCCCCTATAAGGTGGTGTTCGCGCAAGTGGTTCTGTCCCTGGTTGCAACGCTGGCGTGGTGGCTGTTTTCAAAGTCGCCGGGCGCCGCTGCGCAATCCGCGTTTCTGGGCGGAGCGATCGGCTGGGTGCCCAGTGCGGTATTCGTGGCACGACTGAAGGCAGGTGGCTCGGCCACCGTGATGAGCTGGGTGATGGGCGAAGCCCTGAAGCTCGCTCTGACGATCGGGATGTTCACTGCAGTGGCGTTCGGCTGGTCCGGCGTGCACTGGGTGCCGTTCCTCGTCACGTACCTCGTCGTGCTGAAGACGTACTGGATCGCGCTGGCCTGGCGGTAAGGAACAAGCAGCGTGCGGTTTCGACAACGAACCGCACCGGCCCGTTCCCGCAATAGCGTGTTGCGGAACTGGCAAAACGATTTTCGACAATTTGGGTGGCATTAACGATATGGCAGCTAGCGAAGGCACGCGCGGTCCGGATCCGTCCGAGTACATTGCGCACCACTTGCAGAATTTCTCCACCTCGCATCAGACGTCGATTTTCGACATTCACGTCTGGAATCTCGACACGCTGTTCTGGTCGATCGTTTGCGGCATCGTGACGATCCTCGTGCTGCGTCTGGCCGCCCGCAAGGCGACGTCGGGCGTGCCGGGCCGTTTCCAGTGCGCGATCGAGATGCTCGTCGAGATGGTCGAAGACCAATCGAAGGCCATCGTTCACGGCAATCGTACCTTCATCGCTCCGCTCGCGCTCACCGTGTTCGTGTGGGTCGCGCTGATGAACTCCCTCGACTTCCTCCCGGTCGACCTGCCGGGCCGCGTGATCGGCCTGCTCGGTCTGTCGGACGTGATTTCCCACCATCGCATCGTCCCGACGGCCGACCTGAACGGCACGCTCGGCATCGCGCTCGGCGTGTTCGTCCTGATGATCTACTACAGCATCAAGATCAAGGGCGCGGGCGGCTTTGTGCATGAGCTGCTGTCGGCACCGTTTGGCGCCCACCCGCTGCTGTGGATCCCGAACCTCGCGCTCAACATCGTCGAATATCTCGCGAAGACCGTTTCCCTCGGTATGCGGCTGTTCGGCAACATGTACGCGGGTGAGCTGTTGTTCCTGTTGATCGCCCTGCTCGGCAGCATGTGGAGCTTCGGTGGCGACGCAACGTTCCTCGGCTTCGTTGGCCATGTGATCGCGGGTAGCGTCTGGGCAATCTTCCACATTCTGATTGTTCTGTTGCAGGCATTCATTTTCATGATGCTGACGCTGGTGTATCTCGGCCAGGCGCACGACAAGCACTAAGCGCGGCGTGCAAGAAAGAGTTTCCGTTTTAGTTTTTTAAATCTCAGTTCCAAGTCTTTTCACAAAGGAGTGATCATGCAAGCTTACATCGCCAACATCCAGGGTCTGACCGCCATCGGTATCGGCATCATCATTGGCCTGGGTGCAATCGGCGCCTGTATCGGTATCGCGCTGATGGGTGGTAAGTACATCGAAGCCTGCGCACGTCAGCCGGAACTCATCAACCCGCTGCAAACGAAGATGTTCCTGCTGGCTGGTCTGATCGACGCGGCATTCCTGATCGGCGTGGGTGTTGCAATGCTGTTCGCGTTCGCGAACCCGCTCCTGGCGAAGCTCGCAGGCTAAGGTTCCCTCGGAAATATGCGTCCGGCGCAAGCCGGCGCAGGGCGGAACGGAGACTTGGGGCGCTGATCGAATGCAACTCGATGAGCGCCTTACCGTTTCATTTTTCCGGAATAGCAGATAAGGAAACACCGTGAATCTCAACGCAACTCTGTTTGCGCAAATGGTCGTGTTCCTGGTCCTCGCGTGGTTCACGATGAAATTCGTGTGGCCGCCGTTGATCAACGCCCTCGACGAACGTTCGAAGAAGATCGCCGACGGCCTCGCCGCCGCCGAGAAGGGCAAGGCAGAACTCGACGCAGCGCACAAGCGCGTGGACCAGGAACTCGCGCAGGCCCGCAATGACGGCCAGCAGCGCATCGCCGACGCTGAAAAGCGTGCCCAGGCGGTCGCCGAGGAAATCAAGTCCAACGCCCAGGCTGAAGCCGCCCGCATCATCGCCCAGGCGAAGGCGGAAGCAGAACAGCAAATCGTGAAGGCGCGCGAAGCGCTGCGTGGTGAAGTCGCTACGCTGGCCGTGAAGGGCGCCGAGCAGATCCTGAAGCGCGAAGTCGATCAAACGGCCCACGCCCAACTGCTGAATCAACTGAAAGCCGAGCTCTGATCATGGCCGAACTTGCAACCATCGCCCGCCCTTACGCAGAAGCGCTGTTCCGCGTGGCCGAGGGCGGTGACATCGCCGCCTGGTCCACGCTCGTGCAAGAGCTGGCCCAGGTTGCGCGTCTGCCGGAAGTCCTGTCGGTCGCGTCGAGCCCGAAGGTGACGCGCACGCAAGTAGCCGAGTTGCTGCTTGCTGCGGTGAAGTCGCCGCTCGGGGCTGGCGCAGAAGCGAAGAACTTCGTGCAGATGCTGGTCGACAATCATCGCATCGCGCTGCTGCCGGAAATTGCAGAGCAGTTCGAGGCGCTCAAGAACGAACGTGAAGGTGCAGCCGACGCCGAGATCGTGAGCGCGTTCCCGCTGAACGGCGCGGATCTCGAGAGTCTCGTCTCGGGCCTCGAACGCAAGTTCAAGCGCAAGCTGAAACCGACGGTCGCAGTCGATTCGTCGCTGATCGGCGGCGTGCGCGTGACGGTCGGCGACGAAGTGCTCGACACCTCGGTTCGCGCGCGCCTCGCATCGATGCAGGCTGCGTTGACCGCCTGAGCGCCACGCCGGCACGCAACAGAATTGACTATCAGGAGCGAATAATGCAACTCAATCCCTCTGAGATCAGCGAGCTGATCAAGAGCCGGATCCAGGGCCTTGAAGCGAGCGCAGACGTTCGCAACCAGGGCACCGTGATCTCCGTGACCGACGGTATCGTGCGTATCCACGGCCTGTCGGACGTGATGCAGGGCGAAATGCTCGAGTTTCCGGGCAACACGTTCGGTCTCGCGCTGAACCTCGAGCGCGACTCGGTCGGCGCGGTGATTCTCGGCGAATACGAACACATCTCGGAAGGCGACATCGTCAAGACGACGGGCCGCATTCTCGAAGTCCCGGTTGGTCCGGAACTCGTCGGCCGTGTGGTCGATGCGCTCGGCAACCCGATCGACGGCAAGGGCCCGGTCAACGCAAAGCTGACCGACGCGATCGAAAAGATCGCCCCGGGCGTGATCTGGCGTAAGTCGGTGTCGCAGCCGGTGCAGACGGGCATCAAGTCGATCGACGCAATGGTGCCGATCGGCCGTGGCCAGCGTGAGCTGATCATCGGCGACCGTCAGTGCGGCAAGACCGCGGTGGCGCTCGACGCGATCATCAACCAGAAGGGCAAGGACCTGATCTGTATCTACGTCGCGATCGGCCAGAAGGCTTCGTCGATCATGAACGTGGTTCGCAAGCTCGAAGAAACGGGCGCGATGGAATACACGATCGTCGTCGCCGCTTCGGCTTCCGATTCGGCAGCGATGCAGTACCTCGCACCGTACGCCGGCTGCACGATGGGCGAATACTTCCGTGACCGCGGCCAAGACGCGCTGATCATTTATGACGACTTGACCAAGCAAGCCTGGGCATACCGTCAGATCTCGCTGCTGCTGCGCCGCCCGCCGGGCCGTGAAGCATACCCGGGCGACGTGTTCTATCTCCACTCGCGTCTGCTCGAGCGTGCTGCTCGCGTGTCGGAAGAGTACGTCGAGAAGTTCACGAACGGCGAAGTGAAGGGCAAGAGCGGTTCGCTGACGGCACTGCCGGTCATCGAAACGCAGGCTGGCGACGTGACCGCGTTCGTTCCGACGAACGTGATCTCGATTACCGACGGCCAGATCTTCCTGGAAACCGACCTGTTCAACGCAGGCATCCGCCCGGCAATCAACGCCGGCGTGTCGGTGTCGCGAGTCGGTGGCGCCGCTCAGACGAAGGTCGTGAAGAAGCTGTCGGGCGGTATCCGTACCGACCTCGCGCAGTACCGTGAACTGGCGGCATTCGCCCAGTTCGCATCGGACCTCGACGAAGCGACCCGCAAGCAGCTCGAGCGCGGCCGCCGCGTGACGGAACTGCTGAAGCAGCCGCAGTACCAGCCGCTGCAGGTGTGGGAACTGGCCGTGTCGCTGTACGCCGCGAACAACGGCTACCTCGACGACCTCGACGTCAAGCAAGTGCTGTCGTTCGAGAAGGGCCTGCGCGAAAGCCTGAAGACCAGCAACGCTGACCTCATCAAGCGCATCGAAGACACCAAGGATCTCTCGAAGGACGACGAAGGCGCACTGCGCTCGGCGATCGAATCCTTCAAGAAGTCCGGTGCCTATTGATCCGCGAGTGACACACTGAGGCCGCGCGGGTGCTGATGCGCCCGCGCCGCTTCGGTCAAGGAGCAAGCTATGGCTGGAATGAAGGAAATTCGCGGCAAGATCAAGAGCGTGCAGAACACGCGCAAGATCACGAAGGCGATGGAGATGGTGGCCGCATCGAAGATGCGCCGCGCGCAGGAACGCATGCGCGCCGCTCGTCCGTATGCGGACAAGGTCCGTGCCATCGCCGCGCACATGAGCCGCGCGAACCCGGAGTACCGCCACCCGTTCATGGTGGCGAACGAAGGCTCGAAGACGGCCGGCATCATCCTCGTCACGACGGACAAGGGTCTGTGCGGTGGTCTGAACACCAACGTGCTGCGTGCGACGGTGCAGAAGTTCAAGGAGCTGGAAGAGAAGGGCCAGAAGGTCGAAGCTACCGCGATCGGTAGCAAGGGCCTCGGGTTCCTGAACCGCTTCGGCGCGAAGGTGATGTCGCAGGTCGTGCACCTCGGCGACACCCCGCATCTGGACAAGCTGATCGGCGCCGTGAAGACGCAGCTCGATCTGTACTCGGAAGGCAAGCTGTCGGCGGTTTATATCGCTTACACGCGCTTCGTCAACACGATGAAGCAGGAAGCCGTGATCGAGCAGTTGCTGCCGCTGTCGTCGGAACACTTCGAAGCCGATGACGGTACGCCGGCCACGTCGTGGGATTACATCTACGAGCCGGACGCGCAGGCAGTCGTCGACGAACTGCTCGTGCGTTACGTCGAGGCGCTGGTGTACCAGGCCGTCGCGGAAAACATGGCGTCCGAGCAATCGGCGCGCATGGTCGCGATGAAGGCCGCGTCCGACAACGCGAAGACGGTGATCAGCGAACTGCAGCTCGTGTACAACAAGAGCCGTCAGGCCGCGATCACGAAAGAACTGTCGGAGATCGTCGGCGGCGCAGCCGCTGTTTAAGCGCGCGCCCGGGACGACAACTGCGCCTTTGCGCGAGTAAAGAATCAGGTATTTAAAGGAAAAGCGATGAGTACTGCTGCTTTGGTAGAAGGCAAGATCGTACAGTGCATCGGCGCCGTTATCGACGTGGAATTCCCGCGCGACAGCATGCCGAAGATCTACGACGCGCTCATTCTCGATGGCTCGGAACTGACGCTCGAAGTCCAGCAGCAGCTGGGCGACGGCGTTGTCCGTACCATCTGTCTGGGTGCATCCGACGGCCTGCGCCGCGGCCTGACCGTGAAGAACACGGCAAAGCCGATCTCGGTGCCGGTCGGCAAGCCGACCCTCGGCCGAATCATGGACGTGCTTGGCCGTCCGATCGATGAAGCTGGCCCGATCGAAAGCGCAACGACGCGTTCGATCCACCAGAAGGCTCCGGCGTTCGACGAACTGTCGCCGTCGACCGAACTGCTCGAAACGGGTATCAAGGTTATCGACCTGATCTGCCCGTTCGCAAAGGGCGGCAAGGTTGGCCTGTTCGGCGGTGCTGGCGTGGGCAAGACCGTCAACATGATGGAGCTCATCAACAACATCGCGAAGGAACACGGCGGTTACTCCGTGTTCGCGGGCGTGGGCGAGCGTACCCGTGAAGGGAACGACTTCTACCACGAAATGAAGGACTCGAACGTTCTCGACAAGGTCGCGCTGGTGTACGGCCAGATGAACGAGCCGCCGGGCAACCGTCTGCGCGTTGCGCTGACCGGCCTGACGATGGCCGAGCACTTCCGTGACGAAGGCCTCGACGTGCTGTTCTTCGTCGACAACATCTACCGTTTCACGCTGGCCGGTACCGAAGTGTCGGCACTACTCGGCCGTATGCCGTCGGCAGTGGGCTATCAGCCGACGCTGGCTGAAGAAATGGGCAAGCTGCAAGAGCGCATCACGTCGACCAAGAAGGGCTCGATTACGTCGGTCCAGGCCGTGTACGTCCCTGCGGATGACTTGACCGACCCGTCGCCGGCTACGACCTTCGGCCACCTGGACGCAACCGTCGTTCTGTCGCGTGACATCGCTTCGCTGGGTATCTACCCGGCGGTCGACCCGCTCGACTCGACGTCGCGCCAGATCGACCCGAACGTGATCGGTGAAGAGCACTACTCGATCACCCGTCGCGTTCAGCAAACGCTGCAGCGCTACAAGGAACTGCGCGACATCATCGCGATTCTGGGTATGGACGAACTTTCGCCGGAAGACAAGCTGTCGGTCGCGCGCGCTCGTAAGATCCAGCGTTTCCTGTCGCAGCCGTTCCACGTTGCTGAAGTGTTCACGGGCTCGCCGGGCAAGTACGTGCCGCTGAAGGAAACGATCCGCGGCTTCAAGATGATCGTCGACGGCGAGTGCGACCACCTGCCGGAACAGGCGTTCTACATGGTCGGCACGATCGACGAAGCCTTCGAAAAGGCCAAGAAGATCTCGTAAGGATTCGAGTGAGTCGCACGGCGCGTGCTGGCCGGGGTGTCGGTCTTCATTGACCGATAGTCAGGCTGGCCGCGCCGACCGCAACACGCTCAATCCGCCGTGCATGGGACGAGAGCAGGCGCCGCGAGGCGTTCGCTCTCGCCGACAGGAGTCCATATGGCAACCATCAAAGTAGACGTCGTCAGCGCGGAAGAGCAGATCTTCTCGGGCGAGGCGAAATTCGTCGCGCTGCCGGGCGAAACGGGTGAGCTGGGCATTCTGCCGGGTCACACGCCGCTGATCACGCGGATTCGTCCGGGTGCGGTGCGCATCGAAGTCGAGGGCGGCAACGACGAATTCGTGTTCGTCGCAGGCGGCATTCTCGAAGTGCAGCCGGGTGCCGTGACGGTGCTCGCCGATACCGCGATTCGCGGCAAGGACCTCGACGCGGCGAAAGCCGAGGAAGCACGCAAGCGTGCCGAGGAAACGCTGCAGAACGCGAAGTCGGATCTCGACCTCGCGAAGGCGCAATCCGAGCTCGCGACCGCGATGGCGCAGCTCGAGGCGATCCAGCGTCTGGCGAAGATCCGCAGCCGGCACTGAGCCGCGCCGCGTATCCCGCGAAAGAAAGCAGCCTTCGGGCTGCTTTTTTTCGTCCGTCGTGTTCGTCTGATTTTTTGCGGGCCGGATCATTCCGTCCGGTCGTGCTATTTCATCCGTCCGCCGCGATTTGCTGTCAGAGTATCGTCAGCCGCGCGCGTCATCATCCGTGTTGAGGCCGTTCGTCGCGATTGCGCGGCGGAGGCGGGCGCCGAAGGCGCGTGCAGGCCGATCAGACAAAAAGGACGGAGACATTCATGGCAGCAGACCTTGGCGTGGGCGCGCTGATCGCGCCCGAAAACGGCTTGTCGTACGTGCGTGGCACGACCGACGTGCCGCTCTCCGAAGCGACGATCGGCCGGTTCCTGCTGGATACGGCCGGCCGCTTTCCCGATCGTCCGGCCGTCGTGTTCCGCGAGCAACAGGTGCGCTG
The DNA here is from genome assembly GCF_017104665.1 of Burkholderia sp. Se-20378. Taxonomy (NCBI): domain Bacteria; kingdom Pseudomonadati; phylum Pseudomonadota; class Betaproteobacteria; order Burkholderiales; family Burkholderiaceae; genus Burkholderia; species Burkholderia sp. Se-20378. Next base: position 52,634 of record NZ_JAAGPG010000009.1, read on the forward strand.
GACCTGGCGCGAGTTCGCGAACGAGGTCGATGTGCTGGCGTCCGGCCTGGCCTCGCTCGGCATCGTGAAGGGCGATCGCGTCGGCATCTGGTCGCCGAACCGCAGCGAATGGCTGCTCACGCAGTTCGCGACCGCGCGGATCGGCGCGGTGCTCGTCAACATCAATCCGGCCTACCGGCTGTCGGAGCTCGAATACGCGCTGAACAAGGTCGGCTGCAAGGCCGTGATCGCTGCCGAGCGCTTCAAGACGTCCGCGTACGTCGAGATGCTGCAGACCATCGCGCCGGAGCTCGCGACCGCGACGCCGGGCGACCTGCATGCGGCGCGCGTGCCGAGCCTGCGCACGGTCGTGTCGATGGGCGACGTCGCACCGGCCGGCATGTTTCGCTTCGCGGACGTGATGGCGCGCGGCCGCCAGGCCGTCGATCCCGCGTTGCTCGATGCGATCGGCGCGACGCTCGCGGCCAGCGAGCCGATCAACATCCAGTTCACGAGCGGCACGACGGGCAGCCCGAAGGGCGCGACGCTCACGCATCGCAACGTCGTCAATAACGGGCGCTCGATCGCGACGGCGATGCGGTTCACCGAGCAGGACATGCTGTGCATCCCGGTGCCGCTGTATCACTGCTTCGGGATGGTGCTCGCGGTGCTCGCCTGTGTGTCGAAGGGCGCGGCGATGGTGTTCCCCGGCGAAGCGTTCGACCCGGTCGCGACGCTCGCGGCGGTGGCCGACGAGCGCTGCACCGCGCTGCATGGCGTGCCGACAATGTTCATCGCCGAGCTCGATCACCCCGAGTTCGCCAAATTCGACTTGTCGACGCTGCGCACCGGGATCATGGCCGGTTCGCCGTGCCCGATCGAGACGATGAAGCGCGTCGTGTCGCAGATGCATCTGTCGGAGATCACGATCGCGTACGGGATGACGGAAACGAGCCCCGTGTCGTTCCAGAGCTCCACCGACGATCCGCTCGAGAAGCGCACGACGACGGTCGGGCGCATTCAGCCGCATCTGGAAGTGAAGGTCGTCGATCCCAGCGACGGCATCGTGCCGGTTGGCGCGACGGGCGAGCTGTGCACGAAGGGCTATTCGGTGATGCTCGGCTACTGGGACGACGACGTGAAGACGCGCGAGGTGCTGGTGGACGGCTGGATGCATACGGGCGACCTCGCGACGCTCGATGCGGACGGCTACTGCAACATCGTCGGCCGGCTGAAGGACATGGTGATTCGCGGCGGCGAGAACGTCTATCCGCGCGAGATCGAGGAATTCCTGTTTCGGCATCCGAAGATCCAGAGCGCGCAGGTATTCGGCGTGCCCGATACGAAGTACGGCGAAGAGCTGTGCGCGTGGATCGTGCTGCGCGCGGACGAGCAGATGACGGAGGACGACGTGCGCGCGTTCTGCAACGGGCAGATCGCGCACTACAAGATCCCGCGCTACATCCGCTTCGTCGACGAGCTGCCGATGACGGTGACGGGCAAGGTGCAGAAGTTCGTGATGCGCGACCGGATGATCGAGGAGCTGAAGCTCGACGTGCAGAAGACCGCGTAGCGCGGCATGCAGGCGGGAAAAACGCGGCGGCCTGCGGGCCGTTGCGCTTTCGATGGACGAAAAAAAGCGGGCTTATTAGCCCGCTAAAAACCACACGCTACGGGGTTAGCGCGAGGAGACCAAAGATGAAACCGAGTCCGGCGGGGGGCCGGAAACGACTCCAACAGGGATGCCCCTCGGAAGGGCTTCGGTACGTGACCGACTGGCTCGCAGCGCTTCGCGTCCGCTCACACTTGGCACACGAGACCGCATCCGTGTTGAAACCGTTGAGGCCATTGTGGGCGAATTAATGACCCCTCGCGGTAACAAAGTGTTTCAGGTTGTAACGCCCGCCAGATAAGGCTTTCCGGGATTTTTTGCTGTTTTTGAGGGCCTGAAAAAGGTCATTTTTACTCATATTTTCCGCAGCGTTTTCAGCGCATGCGCGCGATGCGTTTTTCATGCGTATCAGGCTCGACGAATTGCCGATTTGCACGCGAGAAAATGCGCCTTTCGCCCGATACCGCGCATGACGAGTCATTCGTCAGAAAGATTTTGAAACGTGATTGGCCGGCGCGGAAGTCGGCCATTCGGCCAATTCGGTGGCTTCGGGCCGATTTTCCGGGCGTCGGCACGCGGCGTCGAAGTGTAACGGCGGCACTTCGGCCGTCGCCGCGCAGCGACTTTTGCGGCGGTGGCGGCGGGGTCGGTGCCCGCTATCGGCCGCCACGCGCATGCCTGCTTACTTCAGCCATTTGTCCGAAATCGCCTGGTATTCGCCGGTCGACAGCGCGAGATGCAGCCACTGGTCGACGTACTGCTGGAACGCGACGTCGCCGCGCGGCACCATGTACGCCTTCTCGCCGAACTGGAACGGCTTGTCCGGATGCACCGAGCAGAGGCCCGGATTCAGCTTTTGCTGCAGCAGCGTCTCGGACGCATCCGTCACCATCACGTCCGCCTTGCCGGCGAGGATCTGCTTGAAGATCGTTACGTTGTCCGGATAGACGGTGAGGTTCGCATGCGTGAAATACTGCTTCGCGAAACGCTCGTTGGTGCCGCCCGGGTTCACGATCACGCGCGTTTCCGGCCGGTCGATCTGCGCGACGGTCTGGTATTTGTCGGCGTCCGCGCAGCGCACGATCGGCGTCTTGCCGTCGACCACGTACGGCTGCGTGAAGAACACGCGCTTCTGGCGCTCGAGCGTCGTCGACACGCCTCCCACCGCGATGTCGCATTTCGCGACGAAATCGCCGGTCAGGTTCGGCCAGCTCGTCTTCACGTAGTCGGTCTTCACGCCGAGCGACTTCGCGAGCGATTCGGCCATGTCGATGTCGATGCCCTCGAAGCGGCCGTCCGCGCGGTAATACGAATACGGCTTGTAGTCGCCCGTCGTGCACACGCGCAGCGTGCCGCGCGCGAGCACGTCGTCGAGCCGCGAGCCGGCGCCCGGTGCGGCGGCAGCGGCGCCCGCGCCGGTCTGCGCGTGCGCGGCGGCGCAGCAAAGCAGCGCGGTGGCGGCGAGCGTGGCGAGTGTCTTCATCGGTCTCCTCCTTCGTTTCGTTCGATATGAGCGTCCGATCATAACGGAGCCATCGCGCGCGTCATATGGCCGCCATCGCGTCGGCAAGCGCAGCCCGACGGCGGCTGTCCGGTAAAATGCCGCTTTGCCCTCGCATCGTCGCTCCTACCGTGGCCCATACCCTGCTCAACGACACCTTCCTGCGTGCGCTTCTGCGCGAGCCGACCGACTACACGCCGATCTGGCTGATGCGCCAGGCCGGCCGCTACCTGCCCGAATACAACGCGACGCGCGCGCGCGCCGGCAGCTTCCTCGGTCTCGCGAAGAATCCCGACTACGCGACCGAAGTGACGCTGCAGCCGCTCGAGCGCTTTCCGCTCGACGCCGCGATCCTGTTCTCGGACATCCTGACGATTCCCGACGCGATGGGGCTCGGCCTCGACTTCCAGGTCGGCGAAGGGCCGAAGTTCGCGCATCCGGTGCGTACCGAGGCCGACGTCGCGAAGCTCGCGGTGCCGGACATCGAAGAAACGCTCGGCTACGTGACGGGCGCCGTGCGCGAGATCCGCCGCGCGCTCACCGACGGCCAGGGCCGCCAGCGCGTGCCGCTGATCGGCTTTTCGGGCAGCCCGTGGACGCTCGCGTGCTACATGGTCGAAGGCGGCGGGTCGGACGATTTCCGCACGGTGAAGTCGATGGCGTATTCGCGCCCCGACCTGATGCACCGGATCCTCGACGTGAACGCGCAGGCGGTGGCTGCGTACCTGAACGCGCAGATCGAAGCGGGCGCCCAGGCAGTGATGATCTTCGATACGTGGGGCGGCGCGCTGGCGGACGGTGCGTACCAGCGTTTCTCGCTGGACTACATCCGCCGCGTGGTCTCGCAGCTCAAGCGCGAGCACGATGGCGAGCGCGTGCCGGTGATCACCTTCACGAAGGGCGGCGGCCTGTGGCTCGAGGAGATCGCGGCGACCGGCGTCGACGCGGTCGGGCTCGACTGGACGGTCAACCTCGGCAAGGCGCGTGAGCGCGTCGCCGGCAAGGTCGCGCTGCAGGGCAACCTCGACCCGACGATCCTGTTTGCGCCGCCCGCCGCGGTACGCGAGCAGGCGCGCGCGGTGCTCGACAGCTACGGCAATCATCCGGGCCACGTCTTCAACCTCGGGCACGGCATTTCGCAATTCACGTCGCCCGATCACGTCGCCGAACTCGTCGACGAAGTGCATAGCCACAGCCGCGCGATCCGTAGCGGAGCTGCCGGCTGAACGCAAGCGCTGTCATGCTGCACTGCGGTGTGACAGCGTTTCGTTGTCGGCACTAAACAGGGCGCAACCCCGCACCGGTTGCCGATTCAGTGCTTGTCAAGACTTGACTTATACACATTTTCCACGTTGCAGCGCGGTAGAGCCCTGTATCGGTCAATTTGCCTCGCTATGGTTCGGTAATTTGAATAGCAGCCTTATGGAATAAGGCTCCGCGGGGCACCGCAACAAGCGGCGAAAATCAGCGCAAAGCGCGGCCCCGCGCGCGTTGCAGCCAGTGAGCGGCGAGTTCTCAACAAAGTTATCCACAGGCTGGGCAGGGTATACGGCGATTCCTAATGCGAATCCAAAACTTAGCGCCGAATCTGAAGTTTTACTTTAAGTTCGCTGCCACGATGCGGGCGCGGATGTCGGCCGCCTATGCTCATGCGGCGTGTGCCGCCGCCGGAGCGTCGTGATGAGCGGCACCTATCTGCGCGTCGCGCTCGACCATCCGCTCGCTACCCTGTTCGATTACCGCTGCGACGCGCAACCGGCGCCCGGGCCCGGCACGCTCGTGCAGGTGCCGTTCGGCAAGCGGCAGGCCGTCGGGCTCGTCTGCGAAGTGACGACTCACACCGACGTGCCGCCGTCCCGGCTGCGCGCAGTCGACGCGATCTGCACCGACCTGCCGCCGTTGTCGCCGGACTGGCTCGCGCTCGTGTCGTTCGCCGCCGACTACTACCAGCGCGGGCGTGGCGAAGTCGCGCTGCCGGCGCTGCCGCAGGCGCTGCGCGATGCCGGGCGCTGGGGGCGT
>NZ_JAAGPG010001112.1:0-1273 GCF_017104665.1 Burkholderia sp. Se-20378
TTACTGAGTGTGTTTGGTGTGATGTCTCTGTAGACGACTCGGGACGGGGCCCGCAGAGTCGTGGCCGCGTGCGCACACTCTTACCCTACCCGACGCGCTGCCGATCTGGCCGCTTGCCGGTCGGCGAACTCTGCGCGTTCGCGCTGCTGATCTGGGCGGTCGCCGCGCCGGTGCGCGCGCTCGGCCACGGCGCCGACGCATTGCGCGAAGCACGCGCGGCCGCTGCACGCCTCGATTCGTTGCTCGTGCAGCCGGTTCTGCCCGAGCCAGCCGATAGCGCTGCACAGGTGCCGCGCGATGCATCGATCGAATTGCGCGGCGTGAGTGTCGACATCGACGGCACGCCGATTCTGCGCGACATCGACGCGACGCTCGCGGCCGGCACGACCACCGCGATCGTCGGGCCGTCGGGCGCGGGCAAGAGCACGCTGCTGATGCTGCTCGCGCGCTTCATGGATCCGGACCACGGCACGGTGCGGCTCGGTGGCGCCGACCTGCGGCTGCTCGCGTCGGATACGCGGCGCGAACAGGTCGCGATGGTGTTCCAGCAAGCCGCCGCGCTCGACGTGTCGATTGCCGCGAACATCGCGCTTTACCGGCCGGACGCCGATCGCGACGCGATTCGCGCAGCCGCGCGCGCGGCCTGCCTCGACGAACGCATCGACGCGTTGCCGGGCGGCTACGACTGCATATGCGGTCGTGACGTGCGGCTGTCCGGCGGCGAACTGCAGCGGCTGGCGATCGCGCGTGCGCTGTTGTCGCCGGCGCCGCTGCTGCTGCTCGACGAACCGGCCTCGGCGCTCGATCCGCAAACCGGGCGTGCATTGCGCAATGCGCTGCGCGGCGACGCGCGCACGCGCGTGATCGTCAGTCACGATCTCGACGCGATCCGGCATGCAGACCAGATTCTCGTGATGGATCGCGGCCGCCTCGTCGAGCGTGGCACGCATGCGTCGTTGCTGGCCGCGCGCGGGCTGTACGCGCGGCTATGGAGCGAACGCGGCGCCGCAGACGGGGAGGCCGCGTGATGATGAAATCGCTCAAACGTTTGCAGTGCCTGCCCGCCGAAACGCGCCGCGCGCTGTGGCGCGGAGTCGGCTGGGCGGTGGCTGCCGCCTTGCTCGACGGCGCCTGTGGGTTGCTGCTCGTGCCGTTGATCCGCGCGTGGTTTGCCGGCGTGCATGCGGCCGTGCTGCAGTGGACGATCGCGCTCGGCGCGCTGACGCTGTGCCACGCGTGCGTGCTGTACGTCGCGCAGCGCGGCGGCTATCGC
>NZ_JAAGPG010001113.1:0-750 GCF_017104665.1 Burkholderia sp. Se-20378
CCGTGCGCGAGCACGCCACCGTCGATCGGGCTCACGCAGGCGAAGGTCGCGCCGGTGTGCGCGTGGCGCGCCTCGCCGTCGATGAACGCGCGCCCTTCGACCCGCAGCACGGCCGCGCGGGCCTGCCAGTCTTCGAATGTCGGATGATTCATGCGTTTCCTCGTGAAAAGTCGCGGATCACGACCCGGTGACCGGATCGATCGGCGTGAAGATGCCCGCGCGTGCCTCGATCGCTTCGCCCGCGGCGAGACACAGCGCTTCCTGGAAGCGTCCGGCGACGAGCTGCACGCCGGTCGGCACGCCTTCGTGGATGCCGGTCGGCACCGACAGCCCCGGCAGCCCGAGCAGCGCCGTCGCGAGCAGCGGCCCCTGCCGCTCGACGATCGCGCGCATCGCGTCGTCACCGTGCTGATCGGCATCGATCGCGAACGGCTGCGCGCACGACACCGGCATCAGCAGCAGCGGATGTCGCACGAAGAACTGCTGCCAGTCGCGCAGCAGCGCGGTGCGCCGCGCGAGGCCGTTCATGTAGCCTTCGAGGTCCAGCGGCGTCGCGAGACGGCGCTGGCTCGCGAACGCGGTGCGGATTGCCGCATCGCCGTGCTGCATGATCACGTCGCCGAGGCCGCCGCGCGCTTCGTTGGTCACGAGGTCCAGCCACAGATCGCATGCCTCGGCGATCCGCGGCGGCGCCACTTCCTCGACGATGCAGCCGGCTTCTTCGAGCCAGCGCGCGGCCTGCCGGATCGC
>NZ_JAAGPG010001114.1:0-238 GCF_017104665.1 Burkholderia sp. Se-20378
GAAAAAAAAAAAAAAAATATCAAACAAAAACTCTTCCCCAACACTAATCAAACTTACAAACACCATCACTTTACCACTCATCTACACAACTTACCACATCTCACCTCCTCACTCCTACACTCTTTATCATATACACCACTACCACTCACCCGCATCTCTCCTAACTACACTCCACCACACCAGTCACCTCTACTGCAGCCTCCGCCACCACAACCTTCAATCCCACACGTGTAGTCAA
>NZ_JAAGPG010001115.1:0-1016 GCF_017104665.1 Burkholderia sp. Se-20378
TAAAACGACATGACGTCCCTCACCTCCGCCGACGCGTTGACGCTGTACGGCGAAACCTTCGCAAGCCGCGTGCTGATCGGCACGTCGCGCTATCCGTCGCTGCAGTCGCTGTCCGATTCGATCGCCGCGTCGCGGCCGGGGATGGTGACGGTCGCGCTGCGCCGCCAGATGACGGGCGGCACGGCCGAAGCCGGCTTCTTCGACCTGCTCAAGCGCCACGCGGTGCCGTTGCTGCCGAACACGGCCGGCTGCCAGACCGTCGCCGAAGCGGTGACGACCGCGCACATGGCGCGCGAGGTCTTCGGCACCGACTGGATCAAGCTCGAACTGATCGGCGACGACTACACGCTGCAGCCCGACCCGGTCGGCCTGATCGAAGCGGCCGCGCAACTGGTCAAGGACGGTTTCAAGGTGCTGCCGTACTGCACCGAGGATCTGGTGATCGGCCGGCGCCTGCTCGACGTCGGCTGCGAGGCGCTGATGCCGTGGGGCGCGCCGATCGGCACGGGCAAGGGCGTCGTGAACCCGTACGGCCTGCGCGTGCTGCGCGAACGTCTGCCCGACGTGCCGCTGATCGTCGACGCGGGGCTCGGCGTGCCGTCGCATGCGTGCCAGGTGATGGAGTGGGGCTTCGACGGCGTGTTGCTGAACACCGCCGTGTCGCAGGCCACGCACCCCGAAATCATGGCGCGCGCGTTTGCGCAGGGCGTCGAGGCCGGCCGTGCCGCGTATCTCGCCGGGCCGATGGATGCGCGCGAGACCGCACACGCGAGCACGCCGGTCGTCGGGATGCCGTTCTGGCACCAGGACGGAGGCGGCGCATGAGCGCGCGTTTCGCCGATGCATTCTGGCCGCCGGCCGACGAACTGGCCGAAGCGGCCGAACGGATTCGCGCGCGGCTCGGCGACTGGCCGGGCGGTGCGGCGCCGTGGCGGCTTTGCGTTGCGGTGCCCGATGTGCCGGCCGATGGCGACGTGCTGATCGTCTCGTCCGGCGACCGTGCCGCGCAGGCGCGC
>NZ_JAAGPG010001116.1:0-889 GCF_017104665.1 Burkholderia sp. Se-20378
TCTCGACGTAGCTCGACGCGGCTTCCGGTGGTTCAGTCGACACCAGCGCCGCCAGCGCGCGGCCGACACGATGGGCCTGCGTCAGCTTCCCCGCGCTCACGTGCAGCCGCACGCCGGTCGCCATGCAGGCGACGCGCAGCCGCAGCCATTGCCGGCTGCAGGCGATGTGGTCGGCCTCGTCGAGCATCTCGTGCGCGCGGGCCTCGTTGCCCGACCGGAACTGCAGCACCGCGGCCGTCTGCATGAACCGCAGCAGCGGCCCGAGCGAACACGCCTGCATCGCGATGTCGAAACGGTCGCGCTGCGCTTCACGCACCTTCGGCCAGTCGTTCCATTCGTAATAGATCGCGGACAGGTAGCCGGCCGACAGCGCGGTCGCCGCCGACAGCCGCCCCGCCGAGCGCTCCGCGCCGCGCAGCGCCGTCTCGAACGTCTTCGACGCATCGTGCAGGCGGCCCGCGACGAATTCGGCGAGGCCGGACATGTTCTGCCGGTACACATGCGCAAACAGCGGCTCGTGGCCCGACGCCGCAAGTTCCGCCCGCGCGCGCAGGTCGAGCGCATCGTCGAGGCGGCCCGCGTAGCCGAGCCCGAAGATGAGCGTGGTCTGCCCGATCTGCTCGACCCACGAGCCGGCCGGCGGGCCGGCCGCCAGCACGCGCTCGCCGAGCTCGAGCGACTCGATGCTCCGGTCCGACAGCCCCGCGATGAGCGAGCGAACGCCAAGCAATTCGGTGTCGGTGACCGCATTCGTACCGAGCCGCCGTGCGTCGATGTCGGCTTCGATCGCCTCCAGCGCGCGGCGCGCGTCGACCATCTGCATCGACAGCGCCAGCGCCCACACGTGCGCGATCCGCAGCCGCAGGCGGCCCGCCAGCGCCGGCTCCGG
>NZ_JAAGPG010001117.1:0-1087 GCF_017104665.1 Burkholderia sp. Se-20378
TGCCGAGCGGATCGCGGCATCGAGTTGCGCGGCCGTCACGCCTGCGCGGAAACCGACGCCCAGCGCGACGCGCATCATGCGCCGCTGCCGAGCGCGGCACGTACCGCGGGATCGTCGGCGAACGCCGCGACGCGGCCGATCACGACGATCGCCGGCGAGCCGATGCCGGTCGCACCGACGCGTTCGACGAGCGTGTCGAGCGTCGCGAGCACGCGCCGTTGTTCGGGACGCGTCGCATTCTCGATCGCCGCGCACGGCGTATCGCCGGGCAGGCCGCCTTCGCGCAGCGCGGTGGCAATCGCGTCGAGCCGGCGGATGCCCATGTAAATGACGATCGTCATGCGCGTGGCCGCGAGCGCACGCCAGTCGGGTTCGTCGGCGCCCGCACCGTGACCCGTGACGAAGATCACGCCCTGCGCGTCGCCGCGCTGCGTGACCGGGATGCCGATTGCAGCCGGCGCGGCGATGCCCGCGGTGACGCCGTTCACGACCTCGACCGGGAATCCCGCCGCACCGAGCGCGGCCAGCTCCTCGCCGCCGCGGCCGAACACGAACGGATCGCCGCCCTTGAGCCGCGCGACGCTGCGGCCCGCGCGCAGATGCACGAGCATCGCGGCGACGATCGTCTCCTGCGGCGTCGATGCATGCCCGCCGCGCTTGCCGACGTGCTCGATGTGCGCATCGGCACGTGCATGGCGCAGCACGTCGGGATTCACGAGATCGTCGACGAGCAGCACGTCCGCCGCGCCGATCGCGTGGACGGCCTTGAGCGTCAGCAGGTCGGCGTCGCCGGGGCCGGCGCCGATCAGCCACGCGCGGCTCATCGGGCGCGGCACGGCATGCACCGTGTCGTAAAAGTGGAACAGGGCAGGCGGGCGGCACGGTGGCGGCCGGCAGACAGGTCAAGCATGACGGATCGAGCGAAGCCCGCGCGGACGCGGGCGGAATGCGCACCCCATCCGTCCCCCGCGGATCGGGCGTTCGGCGAGCGTCGGGCTCGCCCCTTGCGTCGGCCGGTATCCGGGCTGGCCGCTTGCCAGGCCGCAGCCTTCCCGCCCGGCTGAAGGGCAGTGGCATCGTGGGCGGC
>NZ_JAAGPG010001118.1:0-867 GCF_017104665.1 Burkholderia sp. Se-20378
TCGGCGCGGATGTGACGCTCGTCGGCCGCGCACGGATCGGCGACGCGATTCTTCGACACGGGCTGACGCTGACCGACCAGCGCGGCTACCGTGCGACGCTCGCGCCGGCCGATGTCGTGTTCGCGACCGATCCGGCGGCTGCGGCGGCCGCGCGGCTCGTGCTCGTGGCGGTGAAATCGGCGGCGACGCGTGAGGCCGCGGTGCAGCTTGCTGGCGTGCTGCGGCCCGGCACGGTCGTGATCAGCTTCCAGAACGGCCTGCACAACGCCGACGTGCTGCGCGAAGCGCTGCCGCAAGCGACCGTGCTGGCCGGCATGGTGCCGTTCAACGTGATCGAGCGCGAGCCCGGTGCGTTTCACCAGGGCTCGGCCGGCGTGCTGGCGGCTGAAGCATCCTCCGCGCTGACGCCGTTCGCCGGTGCATTCGCGCGCGCCGGGCTGCCGCTTGCGTTGCATCGCGACATGCCGGCCGTGCAATGGGCGAAGCTGCTGCTCAACCTGAACAACTCGGTCAATGCGCTCGCGAACCTGCCGCTGCGCGACGAACTCGCGCAACGTGCGTACCGGCGCTGTGTTGCGCTCGCGCAGCGCGAAGCGCTGCACTGGCTGGCGCGGGCCGCGATCCGGCCCGCGCGGCTGACGCCGTTGCCGGCCGGGTGGCTCCCGGCCGTGCTCGATTTGCCCGATCCGGCGTTTCGCGTACTCGGCGGCCGGATGCTAGCGATCGATCCACTCGCGCGTTCGTCGATGTCCGACGATCTCGCGGCGGGGCGGGCGACGGAAGTCGAGTGGATCAACGGCGAGGTGGTGCGGCTGGCCGCGCACTTTGGCGGGCAGGCGCCCGTCAATGCGCGACTGTGCGCGCTGG
>NZ_JAAGPG010001119.1:0-241 GCF_017104665.1 Burkholderia sp. Se-20378
GGGTCAATAAAAAAAAAAAAAAAAAAAACACACAGCGGTACGTGCTGCACCCAAAGCCAAACCACCTCTCTCACACCACGATACAACGATGCCTGACTACATCGCCTATTGACAACGAGATTGTGATCAAGCAGTCTCAAATTACGCTGTCTCTCCGTGTGTCCACGCCACTACCCACAACGATCATATTCACCAAACTAATACACAAGACACAGAACCAATCAACTCATCACCTTATACA
>NZ_JAAGPG010001120.1:0-1111 GCF_017104665.1 Burkholderia sp. Se-20378
AGCACACCACCCCCCCTTGCTTCCCTCTTCCGCGCTGCGTTTCCGTTAGCGCGAAAGAGGCGTGATTCTAAGCACCCGCCCCCAACTACGCAAGCCCCTTTGTGAAATAAATTTGAAAAAGCCCCCGCGCGCTGACGCGCACGGGGGCTTGGGGCTCGACGGGCCGGGCAACGACCGCGGCCGCCAGGTCGCCGGCAACGCTTCCCTCAATATATAGAGGCGCGTCACTTGCCACCCACTGCAGCCCGCAGTTGCTCGACCGGTACTGCTTCGGCCATCGCCGTGTAGCCGGCGTCGCTCGGGTGAATGCCGTCGCCGCTATCGTAGCGACGCTGCAGCACGCTCGGGTGCGCCGGATCGCGCAATACTGCATCGAAGTCGACCACACCGTCGAATCCACTACCGCTCCGGATCCACCGGTTCACCTCGAGCCGGATCGCCTCGCGCCCCGCCGGCAGCCCGGCCGGCGTCAGCGTCGCGCCGAAAACCTTCACGCCCTGACGATGCGCTGCTTCGATCAGCCGACGGTAGCCGTCGATCAGCGATGCGGCCGTGACCTGCGTATGCGGATGGTCGCAATCGAGCCCCGCGCGCGGCGGCATCGCCGCGAAGTTGATGTCGTTGATGCCGATCAGCACGATCGCCACTTTCACACCCGCGCGCGACAGCGCATCCCGCTCGAACCGCGACGCCAGCGACGTGCCGTAGCACGCCGAATCGCTGAGCAGCCGATTCCCGCTGATACCGAGATTCGCGACGCCGATCGACTCCGCGCCGGAGGCCGTCAGCCGACGCGCCAGTGCGTCCGGCCAGCGGTGGTTCCGGTTCACGCTCGAGCGCAGCCCGTCGGTAATCGAATCGCCGATCGCCGCGACGCTGGCGCGTGCCGAACCGGCCTCGACCGCGAGCTCGCTCACCCATGCATATTGGGTAAAGCGGGTGCGGAACGCGGCGGCGCCCGGATCACTCGCATGATCGCCCGGCGCAGACACGTAATTGAACTGGTTCGACACGCGGTGCCAGACCGTCATCCGCTGGCTCGCCCCCATCTGGAGGCTGATCGCATACGGCCGCCCCGCCGCGACGTCGATCGCCGCCGGATCGCTTTCGA
>NZ_JAAGPG010001121.1:0-1214 GCF_017104665.1 Burkholderia sp. Se-20378
GCTGTTGTTCGGCGAAGCGCTGTCGCCGCTGCAGTGGGCGGGCGGCGTCGCGATTCTGGCTGCCGTGCTGGCGCTGGTGCGCGCGGGCGGCGCGGCGGCTGACGACGCAACGGCGACGTCCAACGCGTAGTGTGGAAGGGGAAAGCGGAGGCGATGGCGCGGGTGGCTACGCGCTGTCGCGGTTGCGGTGGCGGCTTGCCGGTCGAACAACGGCCGATGCGGCGGGCATCGTGCGTCCGGCTGCACGTCAGCCGCGGTTGCGCGTCACTCGTTGGGCGGCGGCGTCTTCGGCCTGAATTCGCACAGCGGCTCGATCGCGCAGTGCCAGCATTCGGGCTTGCGGGCCTTGCACACGTAGCGCCCGTGCAGGATCAGCCAGTGATGCGCGTCCTGCAGGAATTCCTTCGGCGTGAACTTCTCGAGCGCGGCCTCGACGGCGCGCACGTCCTTGCCCGGCGCGAGCCCGGTGCGGTTCGCGACACGGAAGATATGCGTGTCGACCGCAATCGTCGGCTGGCCGAACGCGGTGTTCAGCACGACGTTCGCGGTCTTGCGGCCGACACCCGGCAGCCCTTCGAGCGCTTCGCGATCGGCCGGCACCTCACCGTCGTAGCGGTCCAGCAGGATCCGGCACGTCGCGACCACGTTCTTCGCCTTGGTCCGGTACAGGCCGATCGTCTTGATGTACTCGGTGACGCCTTCTTCGCCGAGTGCGACGATTTGTCGCGGGGTGTTCGCGACCGGAAACATCTTCCGCATCGCCTTGTTGACCGATACGTCGGTCGCCTGCGCGGACAGCATCACGGCGATCAGCAGCTCGAACGGCGTCGAGTATTCGAGCTCGGTGGTCGGATGCGGATTGAGGCTCTGCAGCGTTTCGTAGATCGCGCGTCGTTTGCTGGCGTTCATGGAGCGTTCTGGTCGGGCGGTGCGGACGGGCCACCCGGGCCGTCGTTGCCTGCGTCGTTCTCTTCGTCGTTGCCGGTCGCGGCCGCCGCATCGGCGTCGCGTTGGGCCTGCTGTTCGGCGAGCCGTTTGCGGCGCGCCTCGGCCGCGTCGATCTGCGCCTGGACGGCCGCGCTCACGCCTTCGGTGTTCTTCGGCCCGGCGTCTTGCCCGGACAGCTCTTCCTTCTTCTTGCGCGCCCGCTCGAGCGCGGCGGCGATGATCGCGCGCTTCTTCGCTTCGGCGTCGTCTGCGGCCGGTGCGGCGGC
>NZ_JAAGPG010001122.1:0-1205 GCF_017104665.1 Burkholderia sp. Se-20378
GGTCGGCCGGCGCCGCGGGCGGGAGGCCGGTCGGCCGCGTAAAGGGGCGCGAAGCCCGTCGCGCCCGCGGTACCGACTGACCGCGGGCGGCCCGCGTCAGTGGTCGATTTCCTTCAGCAGCGCGGCGGCCGCGAGCTTGCCGATGCCGTTCGACGCGAGCGGGCTGTCGCCCGTGATCAGCTTGCGGTCCTGATGGCAGCGGCCGGTCATGTCCTTGTTGAGCACCTTCGCGCCGAGCTTTTCCAGGCTTTGCGCGACGAGCCACGGCAGCGGGCCCGGCATGTAGCCGATCTCGAGATTCGGGCCGGTGTCGAGCGCATCCGGGAACACGCACATCTCGTAGCCCTTGAACGGGTAGTTCTGCGGATCTTCGTCCACGGCGGCCGACAACAGGCTTGCGGGCCCGTGGCACAGCGTGATGATGTGCCGGTCGTAGTCGAGCGCCCATTGCAGCGCGCGCTTCACGTCCTTGCTGTACGGAATGCCGGCGAGGACGCCGTGGCCGCCCGGAATGAACACGGCGATGTACGGCGATTCGGGGCCGAGGTCGGCGTCGAGCACGTCGGACAGCTTCAGCGGCGTCTTGAGCTTCGGCAGGTACTTCCGGTACGTGCTCTGCACCGCCTCGTCGTCGCCCGGCATCGCCCAGAGTTCGAGTTTCGCGGGGTTGCCCGACAGCGTCGCGATATCGATCTCGAAGCCGGCCTGGTCCATGTGATGCATCGGCAGCAGCATTTCGACCGGATGATTGCCGGTCGAGAACATCTTGCCGTTCGTCATCAGGACGTAGCGCTCGTCGGTCGCGATCATCAGCACCTTCCACTTGCCGCCCGTGTACGGATTCGGGTAATCCGCGCCGGTGAAATCGGTCTTCGACGACGTGTACTGCGACAGCGAATACGGGGACGGAAAGTACGCGTTGTTTTCGGCCGGATCGGGCGAGGGCGTTCTGTCCATCTGCGGCTGTTCGGAAGTCATGGCTGCTCCTTACTCGGGGGGGGGGCGGATTGAGGATTCGGCATGGAAAACGGCCAAAACGCGGGCATTGCGCATGCACGGTTTCGAATCGGCGGCGTGGGCCTCCGTTCATGCCCGGGACGAGGGGACGCGGGGCCCGAAGAACCGGTTGGGCGCCGTACTGAAACGTACAGCGGGAAGCGTAGCGACACGCCCGGCGGATGAGTTGAGGAGCTACACGGGATCGC
>NZ_JAAGPG010001123.1:0-1028 GCF_017104665.1 Burkholderia sp. Se-20378
CCGGCAGCGGCCTGCCCGCACTGCCGAACTTCGCGATCAACCTGCATCTGCCGCGCGGCCAGCGCACGCCGGCCGCGACGGAACTCGCCCGCCATCTGCGCAACGGCTTCGCGCGCGTGCGAGCAGCCGCCTAGCGCCGCTTCCCGCTACACGATGCCTGGCTCCTGCGGCGCCGGCGTCGTGCCGGCGGCTTCCAGTGCCTGGTGCAGCGTCGGGAAGATGCACGACGCGCCGACGATTTCCGTAATCCGGTGACGATCCATGTCCGCGCGCAGGTAGCGGTTGACCCGCCCGAACAGCACGCCGATCCCGCGTGCCTGCAGCATCTTGACGAGGTCGGTCAGCGTCCGCGCGGCCGAATAGTCGATGTCGGTGATCGCGCCCGCATCGACGACGAACCAGCGCGCCGGCACCGGCGCCGCATCGACGAGCTCGGTCACTTCGGCGGTAAACAGATGATCGTTCGCGAAGAACAGGTCGGAGCCGAACCGGTAGACGATCAGCCCCGGCGCCGTCATCGCGCCGCGCCGCGCGGGCACCGGCTGCCACCGTCCGTTGCCCTCGACGGGTTCGAGCACCATCGTGTGCGGCTGGTAACTGTGGCGCACGTGCCGCATCAGCGACAGCGCGACGGCCAGCAGGATGCCGTGCTCGACGCCGACCGTCACGACGGCCAGCGCCGTCACCAGCGCGAGCGTGAACTCGCCGGGGCTTTCCTTGCGGATCGCGGCGAGGCTGCGCACGTTGATCAGCCCGAGCGCGATCGTGAACACGATGCCGGCCAGCACCGCATGCGGCAGGTACTGCAGATAGGTGCTGAAGAACAGCAGGACCACCGCCACCACGGCCGCGAACGCGAGGTGCCCGATCTGGCTGCGCACGCCCGCGCCGTCGGCCATCGCCGTCTGCGTCGGGCTGCCGTTGACGACGAACGCGCCGCCCACCGCCGCCGCCGCGTTCGCGGCCGCGAGGCCGAGGACGTCGGCGTTGGTGTCGACCTCCTCGTCGTACTGCTGCGCGAACACGCG
>NZ_JAAGPG010000111.1:0-20681 GCF_017104665.1 Burkholderia sp. Se-20378
CGACCAGGTAGCCGATCGCGCCGCCGTGGTCACCGTACTGCAGCACCGCCGTCGGGCTCGCCTTGATCCCGAGCTTGTGCTCGATCGACACGCAGTGCACGTCGTTGCGCGCGCCCAGCGAGCCGTCGTCGTTGATCATGAACTTCGGCACGATGAACAGCGAGATGCCCTTCACGCCTTCCGGTGCGTTCGGCGTGCGCGCCAGCACCAGGTGGACGATGTTGTCCGCCATGTCGTGCTCGCCCCACGTGATGAAGATCTTCGTGCCGAACACCTTGAACGTGCCATCGCCCTGCGGCTCGGCGCGCGAGCGCACCAGCGCGAGATCGGAGCCCGCCTGCGGCTCGGTCAGGTTCATCGTGCCCGTCCATTCGCCGGAGATCAGCTTCGGCACGTAGCGCTGCTTCTGCTCGTCGGTGCCGGCCGTCAGCAGCGCCTCGATCGCGCCGTCGGTCAACAGCGGACACAGCGCGAACGACAGGTTCGATGCGTTGAGCATCTCGATGCACGGCGTCGCGATCAGCTTCGGCAGCCCCTGGCCGTCGTACTCGGACGGATGCTGCAGCCCCTGCCAGCCGCCTTCGACGAACTGGCGGAACGCTTCGCCGAAGCCCGGCGTCGCGGTCACGACGCCGTCCTTCCAGCTGCTCGGGTTGCGGTCGCCTTCGACGTTCAGCGGGGCCAGCACCTCGCCGCAGAACTTCGCGGACTCCTCGAGCACGGCCTGCGCCGTGTCGTAACCGGCATCCTCGAAGCCCGGCAACTGTGCAACGGCGTCGATGCCGGCCAGTTCCTTCAGCACGAACAGCATGTCCTTGACGGGGGCGTTATAGCTCATGGTGTGTCTCCCTCTTCTCTCTTCTGTCGATGGCGAAAAAAAAGGGGCGCTCGTCGCGCCCCTCTTCTCGTGTGCTTACCGCCGAAGCGTCACACCGCTTTAGCCGAGCTCGGCGACGAGCTCCGGCACGAGCGCGAACAGATCACCGACGAGGCCGTAGTCGGCCACGCTGAAGATCGGTGCTTCCGGATCCTTGTTGATCGCGACGATCACCTTCGAATCCTTCATGCCGGCCAGGTGCTGGATCGCACCCGAAATGCCGACCGCGATGTACAGCTGCGGTGCGACGATCTTGCCGGTCTGGCCGACCTGGTAGTCGTTCGGCACGTAGCCGGCGTCGACTGCCGCGCGCGATGCGCCCAGTGCCGCGCTCAGCTTGTCCGCCAGCGGCTCCAGCACCTTCGTGTAGTTCTCGCCGCTGCCCAGGCCACGGCCGCCCGACACGATGATCTTCGCGCTGGTGAGTTCCGGACGGTCCAGCTTCGTCACCTCACGGCTCACGAACTGCGACTTGCCGGCATCGGCTGCCGCGTCGATCTTCTCGACCGCTGCGCTGCCGCCTTCCGCTGCCACCGGATCGAAACCCGTCGCACGCACGGTGATGACCTTGATCGGATCGCTCGACTGCACCGTCGCAATCGCGTTGCCTGCGTAGATCGGGCGTTCGAACGTGTCGGCCGAATCGACCGCCGTGATGTCCGAGATCTGCGCGACGTCCAGCTTCGCGGCAATACGCGGTGCGATGTTCTTGCCGTAGGCCGTCGCCGGCGCGAGGATGTGCGAGTAGTCCTTCGCGATGTTCAGCGCGGTCGCTTCGACGTTTTCCGCAAGGCCCGCTTCGAGTTGCGGCGCGTCGGCCAGCAACACTTTCGAAACGCCCGCAATCTTCGCTGCCGCGTCGGCTGCGCCTTGCGCGTTGTGGCCCGCGACCAGCACGTGAATGTCGCCGCCGATCTTCGCTGCCGCCGCCACCGTGTTCAGCGTCGCGGCCTTGATCGACGCGTTGTCGTGTTCTGCAATCACCAGAATCGTCATTTCTTTCCGCTCCCTCTTACAGCACCTTGGCTTCGGTCTTCAGCTTCTCGACCAGCGTCTTCACGTCCGGCACCTTCACGCCGGCTGCGCGCTTCGGCGGCTCGACCACCTTCAGCGTCTTCAGACGCGGCGCAACGTCCACGCCCAGGTCTTCCGGCTTCACGGTTTCGAGCGGCTTCTTCTTCGCCTTCATGATGTTCGGCAGCGTCACGTAACGCGGCTCGTTCAGGCGCAGGTCGGTCGTGATCACCGCCGGCAGCGTCAGCGACAGCGTTTCCGCGCCGCCGTCGACTTCACGTGCGACCGTTGCACGGCCGTCGGCCACCGTGACCTTCGATGCGAACGTCGCTTGCGGCAGGCCTGCCAGCGCAGCCAGCATCTGGCCCGTCTGGTTCGAATCGTCGTCAATTGCCTGCTTGCCGAGGATCACCAGTTGCGGCTGTTCCTTGTCGACCAGCGCCTTCAGGATCTTGGCGACGCCCAGCGGCTCGACGCCGTCGTTCGACTCGACGAGGATCGCGCGATCCGCGCCGATCGCCAGCGCCGTACGCAGCGTTTCCTGCGCTTGCGCGACGCCGACCGACACGGCGATCACTTCGGTCGCCACGCCGGCTTCCTTCAGGCGGACGGCTTCTTCCACCGCGATTTCGTCGAACGGGTTCATCGACATCTTCACGTTCGCGATGTCGACACCCGTGTTGTCCGACTTCACGCGGACCTTCACGTTGTAATCGACCACTCTTTTCACTGGCACCAGGATTTTCATGCACACGCTCCAAAGTTACGAATACGACCAGAGGCCATTCTATAGCGAGGCCTCATGACTGCGCGGCCAAGCGGACCCAACCTTCGTGGTTGTCGAGGATACCGCTTCTTGGCGACGCGCCAATGATAGCGAACGGTCGTTCTATTTTAAAAGAGAAAAAACCCGGACGCAAAGCCCGGGTTTTCGATCATCGACTCTAATCTTGCCGGGCACGCCGTGCTTCGCCTGTTACCAGGCGGCAATGACCGCGCCGCCGAACTTGCCTTCGATGAACTGCTTCACCTCGGCCGAATGATAGGCGGCGACCAGTTTCGCGACCCACGGCTTGCTCCGGTCCGCCTCGCGGATCGCGAGGATGTTCGCGTACGGACCGTTCGGACCCTCGATCGCGATCGCGTCCTGTTTCGGTTTCAACCCCGCTTCCATCGCGTAGTTGGTATTGATCGCGGCCGCGTCGACGTCGCCGAGCGAGCGCGGAATCTGCGCCGCGTCGAGTTCGACGATCTTCAGCTTGCGCGGATTGTCGACGATATCGAGCGGCGTCGCCTTCAGCCCCGCGTCCGCACGCAGCTTCAGCAGGCCCTGCTTTTGCAGCAACAGCAGCGCACGGCCGCCGTTGGTCGGATCGTTCGGGACCGCGATGCGTGCGCCCGGCTTCAGTTCGGCCAGCGACTTCACGCGCTTCGAATAGATGCCCATCGGGAACGTGACGGTATCCGCGACCTTGATCAGCTTGTAGCCGCGATCCTTCACCTGCGCCTGCAGATACGGATCGTGCTGGTAGCTGTTCGCATCGAGGTCGCCCGACGCGAGCGCGGCGTTCGGCTGCACGTAATCGGAGAACTCGACGATGCGGATGTCGAGGCCGCTCTTCGCCGCGACCTTCTTCACCGCTTCCATGATCTGCGCGTGCGGCCCGCCCGTCACACCCACCTTGATGGTTTCGGCCTGCGCGTGCGCGCCCGCGAACAGCGCGGCCGCGCCCAGTGCCGCCGCGAATTTCAGCATGAAGCGTCGTTGCATCGTGTGTCCCCTAACGGATCAATCTTGTTTTACTTGTGGCTCAGCCGGCGGACGAGCCAGTCACCGAACGACTGCACGATCTGCACGAACACGATCAGGATCGCGACCACCGTCCACATCACTTCAGGCAGATAACGCTGGTAGCCGTAGCGGATCCCGAGATCACCGAGGCCGCCACCGCCGATCGCGCCCGCCATCGCCGAATAGCCGACCAGCGACACGAACGTGATCGTCAGGCCCGCGACGACGCCCGGCAGCGATTCGGGCAGCAGCACCTTGAAGACGATCTGCGACGTGGTCGCGCCCATCGACTGCGCAGCCTCGATCAGCCCGCGGTCGACTTCGCGCAGCGCCGTCTCGACCAGACGCGCGATGAACGGCGCGGCCGCGAGCGTCAGCGGCACGACCGCCGCGGCCGTGCCGATCGACGAACCCGTGATGAGCCGCGTAAACGGAATCACCGCGACCAGCAGGATGATGAACGGCGTCGAGCGGACCGCATTCACGATGCCGCCGAGCACGCGATTCACCGCGAGATTCTGCAACACGCCCTGGCGATCGGTCAGGTAGAGCAGCACGCCGAGCGGCAGGCCGACGAGCGCGCCAACCACTCCGGAGATGCCGACCATGATCAGCGTCTCCCAGAACGACTGCACGAACATATCGAACATCTCACTCAACATACGAAAGCTCCTCTACCACCACCCCTTGCTCGCGCAGGAACGCGAGTGCCTGCCCGACCTTGCCCGGCTCGCCGCCCGCGAGCACCGCGAGCGAACCGAATGCCTGCCCCTGGATCTCGTCGATCTGGCCGTGCAGGATGTTGAAATCGAGCTCGTACCGGCGGATCGTCTCCGACAGGATCGGCTGGTCGACCCCCGAGCCCGTGAACGCGAGCCGCAGCAAATGCCCGCTGCCGGTCTTCAGCCGCTCGGCCACGCGCGCCTTCAGCGCGGGCGGCAGTTCCTGCGCGATCACGTCGCCGATCAGCGCGCGCGTCACTTCGTGATGCGGCTGCAGGAACACGTCGATCACGCGGCCTTCCTCGACCACGCGCCCTGCATCGAGCACCGCGACGCGATCGCACACCTGCTTGATCACTTCCATCTGGTGCGTGATCAGCACGATCGTCAGGCCGAGTTCGCGGTTGATGCGCTTCAGCAGGTCGAGGATCGAGCGCGTGGTCTCGGGATCGAGCGCGGACGTCGCTTCGTCCGACAGCAGCACCTTTGGCTGGCTCGCGAGCGCGCGGGCAATGCCGACGCGCTGCTTCTGCCCGCCGCTGATCTGCGACGGATAGCGATCCTTCTGCGCGGACAGCCCGACGAGGTCGAGCAGCGGCAGCACGGCGGCCTCGATCTCGGCACGGCTTGCACCGGCCAGTTCGAGCGGCAGCGCGACGTTGTCGAACACCGTGCGCGACGACAGCAGGTTGAAGTGCTGGAAGATCATGCCGATCTCGCGGCGCGCCTCGCGCAGCGCGCCAGCCGGCAGCAGCGTGAGATCGCGCCCGCCGACGACGACATTGCCTTCGGTCGGCCGCGTGAGCAGGTTGATGGTCCGCACGAGCGTGCTCTTGCCGGCGCCGCTTCGGCCGATGATGCCGAACACCTCGCCCTGCGGGATCGTCAGGTTGATGTTGCGCAGCGCCTCGACCCAGCCACCCGGCCCGGGAAATCGCTGCGAAAGATTGCGTAATTCGATCATGTAAACAAAACGGCGGCCGGCTGGCGAGTTGGCCCGCCAGTCGGCCGCCGATGCATCTGGAATAACCGTCGATTTTACCGCAAACCCCTCATTCCCCTTAATAATCGATTTCGATCTTTTCATAACCACACGAAATTAGAGGAGCGCCGCTGGCGCGCCGCGACGGTGCCGCGACTATGATCCGGAACACACATGCCAATCGACAGGGGACACGCCAGATGACCGCCACCACTACGCCGGCCGCCGCACCCGCCACCGCCGGGCCGGCACCTTCGTCGTCGTCCGCGCCGACCATGGGCCGGCTGCGTACCGCGGACGGGCTCGAACTGGCGTCGTACCGGTGGCCCGCCGGCGACGGCACCACGCCGCCGCGCGCGACGATCGCGCTCGTGCACGGTCTTGCCGAACACGCGGGCCGCTATGCCGCACTCGCCGGCCGGTTGAATGCAGCCGGTATCGACGTGCTCGCGATCGACCTGCGCGGGCATGGCCAGTCACCCGGCAAGCGTGCCTGGGTCGAGCGCTTCGACGGCTACCTGAACGATGCGGACGCGCTGGTCGCGGAAGCCGCGCGCGGCAATTCGCCGCTGTTCCTGATGGGGCACAGCATGGGTGGCGCGGTCGCGGCGCTGTACGCGATCGAACGCGCGCCGACACGCGGCCACACGCTGACGGGCCTCGTGCTGTCGAGCCCGGCGCTCGCGCCAGGGCGCGACGTGCCGCGCTGGATGCTCGCGGTGAGCCGCGTCATCAGCCGCGTGTGGCCGACCTTCCCCGCGATCAAGATCGATGCGGCGCTGCTGTCGCGCGATCCGGCCATCGTCGCGGCCAATCGCGCCGATCCGCTCGTGCATCACGGCGCGGTGCCCGCACGCACCGGTGCGGAGATTCTCGACGCGATGGCTCGCATCGAAAGTGGCCGCGGTGGGCTGCACGTTCCGGTGCTCGTCTATCACGGCACCGAGGACAAACTGACCGAGCCCGACGGCAGCCGGGCGTTCGGCGCGCGCGTCGGCTCGCCCGATCGCACGCTGACGCTGTACGAAGGCGGTTTTCACGAAACGATGAATGATCTCGAACGCGACCGCGTGATCGACGCGCTGATCGCGTGGATTCACGCACGCGCGCCGGCGCGCTGAGCGCGCCCGGCCCGGCCGGTCAATCGCTAATCAGATGCCGGCCAGCACGCGCAGGTGTGCGACGACGCTGCGCCCGAGCGCGGACAGGTTGTAGCCGCCTTCGAGGCAGCTCACGATGCGGCCCTGCGAATGCCGGCGCGCCACGTCGACGATCTGCGCGGTCAGCCATTCGAAGTCGGCTTCGACGAGGCCGAGGTTGCCGATGTCGTCCTCGCGATGCGCATCGAAACCCGCCGACACGAACAGCATCTGCGGCTTGAACGCATCGAGCCGCGGCAGCCAGAACATGTCGACGGCTTCGCGGATCGCCATCCCGTTGCTGCGCGCGGGCATCGGCAGGTTGACCATGTTCGGCGCCTGGTGATCGACGCCCGAAAACGGGTACAGCGGATGCTGGAAGAAACTGCACATCAGCACGCGTTCGTCGTTCGCGAATGCGGCCTCGGTGCCGTTGCCGTGATGCACGTCGAAGTCGATGATCGCGACTCGCTCGAGACCGTGTACGTCGAGCGCATGCCGCGCGGCGATCGCGACGTTGTTGAAGAAGCAGAAACCCATCGCACGCGCCGGCTCCGCATGGTGACCGGGCGGGCGCACGCCGCAGAATGCGTTCGCATAGCGGCCTTCGATCACCGCGTCGGTCGCCGCGATCGCGGCACCGGCCGCGCGCAGCGCCGCGCGCCACGTATCGCGGTTCATCAGCGTATCGGGATCGATCTCCACGTAGCCGTCGACCGGCGTCATGCTCCGGATGTAGTCGATGTGCGCCTGCGTATGCACGCGACCCAGCGCCACCTCGCTCGCGAACGGCGCGGTTTCGTGCACGATCAGGTCGTCGATGCGGCTTGCGATCAGTTGATCCTGGATCGCCGACAGGCGAGCCGGGCATTCCGGATGCCATTCCCCCATCTCGTGCAGCATGCAGTCGGGGTGCGTATAGAAAGCGGTTGCCATAAGCTGTCATCCACGGCGCACGGTGCGCCGCAGGTCTCCATCAATGAT
This sequence comes from Burkholderia sp. Se-20378, assembly GCF_017104665.1. Lineage (NCBI taxonomy): Bacteria > Pseudomonadati > Pseudomonadota > Betaproteobacteria > Burkholderiales > Burkholderiaceae > Burkholderia > Burkholderia sp. Se-20378. Next base: position 7,511 of record NZ_JAAGPG010000111.1, read on the forward strand.
GTCCATCGTCTGCCGCGAATTCGCCGCTAACTTACCACAACGGGGGCCTGCCACGCCCCGGCACGCCGGATCCGTCGGGTATACTGCGCCGTACCCAATCGCCTCGTCCGCCCGCTTCGACATGAATTCCAGCAAGCCTGCCGCCCTTCTCTCCGCGCTGTTCCGTGTTCGCGTGTCGCTCGTTGCGACCGCGATGGTCGCGGCCTTCGGCACCGCGCCTGCCGGCGCGCAGACGCAACCCGCGAAGTCCACGGGCAAGCTCGTCGCACAGGCCCAGCCGCAGCAGCCGACGCCGCAAGGCCAGACCTTCGAAGAGGAAATTGTTCCGCAGCGTTACGCGAACAACGCGAAGGTCGACGCATTCATCGACGACATGGTGAGCCGCAACGGCTTCGACTCCACCAGCCTGCATGCGCTGTTCTCGCGCATCAGCTATTCGGCGACGGCCGTCAAGCTCGTGAAGCCGGCCGCGTCGCCGACGGTCAAGAACTGGCGCGTCTATCGCTCACGCTTCATCGAGCCGATCCGCATCAACGCGGGCGTGAAATTCTGGAAGGCGAACCAGGCAACGCTGCAGCGCGCATCCGAACAGTTCGGCGTGCCGCCCGAAGTGATCGTCGGCATCATCGGCGTCGAGACGATTTACGGCCGCTACATGGGCAATTTCCGCGTGCTCGACGCGCTGACGACGCTCACGTTCGACTATCCGGACACGCCGAATCGCGACAGCCGCCAGGCGACGTTCCGCAAGAACCTCGAGGACTTCCTGGTCTGGACGCGCGACAACCAGCTCGACCCGACCACCGTGCTCGGCTCGTATACGGGCGCAATCGGGATCCCTCAGTTCCTGCCGAGCAGCATCCGCGAATACGCGGTCGACTTCGACGGCACGGGCCATGTCGACCTGCGCAGCAGTCCTGTCGATGCGATCGGCAGCGTGGCGAACTACCTGAAGCAGCACGGCTGGGAAACCGACCGCCCGGTGGTCTGGCAGATCACGCCCGATACGGGCAGCCTGGGGATCGCCCAGGCCGCCGCCGACGGTCAGCCCGAACCGCACTGGGCGCTGTCGCAACTGCTGCGCGCGGGCATGACGCTGAACGAGCCGGCGGTCAACATCACCACCGAAGCCGGTACACCCGTGACGGTGGTCGACCTGCCATCGCCGGGGCGTGCGACCGAGTACATGCTCGGTCTCAAGAATTTCTACGTGCTGACGCGCTACAACCGCAGCTTCTTCTACGCGCTCACCGTGTACCAGCTTGGCGAGGCCGTGAAGGCACAGATGGAAGCGAGCGGCGCGCTTCAGCCGGCCACCGCCGACACCGAGTCGCAATAAGCATCGACCACCCAAAGAAAAAGCGCCGCAAACGCGGCGCTTTTTTATTGCATGCGCACGACGCGCGCCTGCCCGCGTTCAGGCAGGAAACACGCCCGTGGACAGGTAGCGGTCGCCGCGATCGCAGACGATGAACACGATCGTCGCATTCTCGACCTGACGCGCGATGCGCATCGCGACTTCGCATGCGCCGCCCGACGAAATGCCCGCGAAGATGCCTTCGACCGACGCGAGCCGGCGCGCCATCGTTTCCGCCGCGGCCTGGCTCACGTTCTCGACGCGGTCGACGCGGCTGCGATCGAAGATGGTCGGCATGTACGCTTCCGGCCACTTGCGGATGCCCGGAATGCGCGAACCGTCTTCCGGCTGCGCGCCGACGATCTCGATCGCCGGATTCTGTTCCTTCAGATAGTGCGACGTGCCCATGATCGTGCCCGTCGTGCCCATGGCCGACACGAAGTGCGTGATGCGCCCTTCGGTATCGCGCCAGATTTCCGGGCCCGTCGCTTCGTAGTGCGCAATCGGATTGTCGGGGTTCGCGAACTGGTCGAGGATCACGCCCTTGCCTTCGCGCTGCATCTGGTCCGCAAGATCGCGTGCCAGCTCCATCCCGCCCTTCACCGGCGTCAGGATGATTTCGGCACCGTAGGCGGCCATGCTCTGGCGGCGCTCGACCGACAGGTCCTCCGGCATGATCAGCACCATCTTGTAGCCGCGGATCGCCGCGGCCATCGCGAGTGCGATACCCGTGTTGCCGCTGGTCGCCTCGATCAGCGTATCGCCCGGCTTGATGCGCCCGCGCGCCTCGGCCTTGCTGATCATCGACAGTGCCGGACGATCCTTCACGGAACCGGCCGGATTGTTGCCTTCGAGCTTCGCGAGCACCACGTTGTTGCGCGCGCGGATTTCGTCGTCCGGCAAGCGGACCAGTTGGACGAGCGGCGTATTGCCGATCGTGTCTTCGATAGTTTTGTAAGCCATGGATATACCGTGAGTACGAGGCCGATCAATCAATCGATTGTAAACCAGCACCGCTGCTCGCGCCGGCAACCCCATTGCGACGATGGAATACGCGTGCCGTGCAATGCGTGGCCGCCTACGCCGCGCCCACGCAAAAAACCCGCGGCATGCCGCGGGAAGCCGTCGCAACGACGGCGACTGAAGGAGCTCGTTGTCGGCCGCGCGCGGCGCGTTACTTCTGTGCGGTGCGGGCGGGTGGCGTCGCAGGCTTAGCCGGCTTGCCCACGGCCGGCAGCGCGGCACTCGTGCCGGCCGCGCCGATCGTCAGCCCTTCCTGCTGAAGCCGCTCGACGGTATGACCGCCCATGCCTTTCACGCGTGATGCGAGATCGTCCGCATTCCTGAACGGACCGCGTGCGCCGCGCTCGTCGAGAATCGCCTTCGCTCGTGCCGGGCCGATGCCCTTGATGCCGATGAGCGCGTCCTCGTTCGCGGTGTTGACGTCGACGGCCGCCCAGGCCGACGCGATCGTGCCGAGCATTGCCGCTGCGGCCAACCATTTCCTGATCATGTGCTGGATCTCCGATGAATACGGCCGGCGGCTGCCGACCGTGAGACCCAGTCTATCGATGCAACGCTTCCGCTTAAACCTGGCCGGATAGCCAACGCACGTAGCGATCGACGCCTTCCTGCACGGTCAGGAACGGTGCGTCGTAGCCGGCCGCGCGCAGCTTCGTCTGGTCGGCCTGCGTGAAGCACTGGTACTTTCCGCGCAACGCATCGGGGAACGGCACGTATTCGATCAGCCCCTGCTCGACCTGCTGCGCGAGCGTCAGCGGCGGCTGGTTGTCGAGCGCACGCAGCGTATTCACGACCGACGACGCGATATCGTTGAACGGCTGTGCACGGCCCGTGCCGAGGTTGAAGATCCCCGACTTCTCCGGATGATCGAAGAAGAACAGGTTCACCTTCGTCACGTCCTCGACCGACACGAAGTCACGCGTCTGCTCGCCCGGTGCATAGCCGTTGTACTCGCCGAACAGCTTCACCTTGCCTTCCGCGCGGAACTGGTTGAAGTTGTGGAACGCGACCGACGCCATGCGCCCCTTGTGCGTCTCGCGCGGGCCGTACACGTTGAAATAGCGGAAGCCGGCGATCTGGCTCTTCGCGGTCGGCAGCACGCGACGGATCACCTGGTCGAACAGGAACTTCGAATAGCCGTAGACATTCAGCGGCGCCTCGACGTCACGCTCTTCGACGAAACGCGTCGAGCCGCCGTAGATCGCCGCCGACGACGCGTACAGGAACTGCGTGCCCTGCGCGAGGCAGGTGTCGAGCACCGCACGGCTGTAGCGGAAGTTGTTGTCCATCATGTAGCGGCCGTCGGTTTCCATCGTGTCCGAACAGGCGCCTTCGTGGAACACCGCGCGTACCTTGCCGAAATCGCCGCGTGCGAAGCGTTCGACGAATTCCGTCTTGTCCAGATAGTCGTCGATCTCGCAATCGACGAGATTCCGGAACTTGTCCGCGCGCGTCAGGTTGTCGACCGCGATGATGCGCGTCTCGCCGCGCTCGTTGAGCGCCTTGACGATGTTCGCGCCGATAAAACCGGCTGCGCCGGTGACGATGAGGGTCATGATCGTCCTGCCTGAAAAGTGCGAGCCATGCGTGCGGCGCGCTCGTCGCGCCACCGCATGCGCTCAGTGAAACAGTTCGTCGTAGTCCACCGTGGCCGTGCCGAGCTTGCCGACCACGATGCCTGCCGCGCGATTTGCGAGCACGACGGCGTCGACGAGCGGCACACCCGCGCCGAGCATCGTCGCGACCGTCGCGATCACGGTATCGCCCGCGCCCGACACGTCGAACACCTCGCGCGCAAGCGCCGGTGCGTGCAATTCGCCGGTGGCGGAAAACAGCGTCATCCCTTCTTCCGAACGCGTGAGCAGCAGCGCGTCGATGCCGAGTTCCGCGCGCAGCTTCGCGACGCGCGCGCGCAGATCGTCTTCCGACTTCCACTGCCCGACCACTTCGCGCAGTTCCGCGCGATTCGGCGTGATCAGCGACGCGCCGCGATAGCGTGCCCAGTCGTCGCCCTTCGGGTCGACGAGGACGGACTTGCCGGCCGCACGCGCCTTCTCGATCATCGTCGTGACGTGCGTCAGGCCGCCTTTCGCGTAATCCGACATCAGCACGACGTCGTGCTGCGGCAGCAGCGCATCGAAGCGCGCGAGCCCCGCGAGCAGCACCTCGTGCGTCGGCATGGCTTCGAAGTCGACGCGCAGCAGCTGCTGCTGGCGCGCGAGCACGCGCAGCTTGATCGTGGTCGGCAGCGCCGGGTCGCGCTCGAGATGCGGCGTCACGCCGCTGCTGCCGAGCAGCTCGACGATCCGCTCGCCGGGTTCGTCGCAACCGACGACGCACAGCAACCCGGCCTGGCCGCCGAGCGTCACGGCGTTGCGCGCGACGTTGGCTGCCCCGCCGAGACGTTCTTCCTGACGCTGCACGTGCACGACCGGCACCGGCGCTTCAGGCGAAATGCGATCGACGTTGCCGAACCAGTAACGGTCGAGCATCACGTCGCCGACGACAAGCACGCGCGAGCGCGCGAGCTGCTCGCGCGGCACCGGAACGACTTCGCGGAGAGTATTCATCGTGTAGTCAGCCACGGGTGGACGACTGGGGATCGACATACGGCCGGCCGATCGCGTAGTAGTCGATGCCCAGTTCGGCCATCGCATCCGGCTCATAGAGGTTGCGACCGTCGAAGATCACCGGCGCCTTCAGTTCGGCCTTCAGGCGCGTGAAGTCGGGGCTCCGGAATTCCTTCCATTCGGTCACGATCACGAGCGCGTCCGCGCCCGTCACGGCGATGTCCTGCGACTCGACGAGATGCAGCCGCGCCAGCGCGTCCGGATCGTTGCCGAAATCGAGCGCGAACACACGCTGTGCCTCGTCGACCGCGACCGGATCGTACGCACGTACGGTCGCGCCGCGTTCGAGCAGCGCGGCGATCAGGCGGCGGCTCGGCGCCTCGCGCATGTCGTCGGTGTTCGGCTTGAACGCCAGGCCCCAGACCGCGAACTCGCGGCCGGTCAGGTCGGCGCCGAAACGCTGCTCGATCTTTCCGATCAGCACGTCCTTCTGCGCATGGTTGGCCGCCTCGACGGCTTCCAGGATGCGCAGCGGCTGGCCGTTCTCGCCAGCAGTGCGAATCAGCGCCTGGACGTCCTTCGGGAAGCACGAGCCGCCGTAGCCGACGCCGGCGTACAGGAAGTGATAGCCGATGCGCGGATCGGAGCCGATCCCGCGGCGCACGGCCTCGATGTCCGCGCCGACCTTGTCGGCGAGATTCGACATCTCGTTCATGAACGAGATGCGCGTTGCGAGCATCGCGTTCGCCGCATATTTCGCGAACTCGGCCGAACGAACGTCCATGTAAATCGTGCGCTCGTGGTTGCGGTTGAACGGCGCGTAAAGCTTTTTCATCTTCTCGCGTGCGATCGTACCCGTCTCGTCGTCGTCGACGCCGATGATGATCCGGTCCGGACGCATGAAGTCTTCGACCGCGGCACCTTCCTTCAGGAACTCCGGGTTCGACACGACCGAGAAGCGATGCGCGACGCTGCCTGCCAGACCGCGAGCGGCGAGCGCCTCGTCGACCACGCCGCGCACGCGCTGCGCGGTGCCGACCGGCACCGTCGACTTGTCGACGATCACCTTGAAGCCCGTCATGTAGCGGCCGATGTTGCGCGCGGCTTCGAGCACGTACTGCAGGTCGGCCGAGCCGTCCTCGTCGGGCGGCGTGCCGACGGCGATGAACTGGATCTCGCCGTGCGCGACGCTCGCCTCGATGTCGGTCGAGAAGCGCAGGCGACCGGCCGCGCGGTTACGCGCGATGATGTCCAGCAGCCCCGGTTCATGAATCGGCATCCCGCCGTTGTTCAGGATGTCGATCTTGCGCGGATCGACGTCGAGACAGAAGACGTCGTGACCGATCTCTGCGAGGCAGGCGCCCGTGACGAGACCGACATAGCCGGTGCCGATGATGGTGATTTTCATAGATGTTCCGGTACTTCCCGGTAATTGACTAACTTGGCCGCCCGGACGAGCCCGGCGGCAACCGCAGCGCGTCGGCTCCGCGTACCGGGATCAACCCGGCATCGCAGGTTCGACGCGGCGCGGCGCATAGGTTTCCCAGCCGCTGCATCCGGGGCACTGCCAATAGAAGAGCCGTGCCCGGAAACCGCAATTCTGGCACGTATACCGTGGCAGATTCTTCGTACGCTGCTTGATCAGCGCACGCATCATTTCAAGTTCCTTACGGCGCGGTTCGTCCGCCGCGGCGATTTGCGCATCGAGCAGATGCAGCATCCCCGACAGGTTCGGCGACTTCTCCATCTGCGTGCGCGCGAGCGTGTGCGCCGCATCCTGGCCACGCAACCCCGCGATGTGCTGGTACGCGATGTCGAGCAGGTCATTCGACGGATAGCGGTCGATATAGCCCATCAGCAGCTCGGCGCCTTCGGCGTTCTTGCCGAGCGCGACATACGCCTTCATCAGCTTGTCGGCGACGAGCGGCAGGTACGCCGGATTCTGCGCTTCGACGCGCTTCCAGTGCTCGATCGCGGCCGCGTGGTTGCCCTCCGCTTCCGCCGCGTCGCCGGACAGCACCGTCGCGCGCACGTTCTGCGGGTTCACGGTCAGCGCCAGGCGCAGCTGTTCGGCTGCCGCTGCCGCGTTCTTGCGCTGCAGCGCATCCTGCGCGAGTTCGCAGTGGAACTGGGCGATTTCGACGCCGAGCGGCTTGTCGCTCATCGACTCGATGCGCTTCGCCGTATCGATCGACTTGTTCCAGTCCTTCTCGATCTCGTAGATCGTCAGCAGCGCCCGCTGCGCGCCGAGCGCGTAATCGCCGTCGGCGAGCTTGTGAAACGCCTCTTCGGCACGATCGAGCAGGCCGGCTTTCAGGAAATCCTGGCCGAGCTCGTACAGCGCGTGGTCGCGCTCATTGACCGGCAGGTCCGTGCGGCTCAGCAGGTTCTGATGCACGCGGATCGCGCGGTCGGTCTCGCCGCGGCGGCGAAACAGATTGCCGAGCGCGAAGTGCAACTCGACTGTCTCGGGGTCGAGCTTGGCGACCTCGATGAACGCGTCGATCGCCTTGTCGGGTTGTTCGTTCAACAGAAAATTCAGGCCGCGAAAATACGATCGCGGCAGGTTGGCACTCTCCGACAGGAGATTCTTCAGGTCATAGCGTGACGCTGCCCAACCAAGCGCGAACGCGACCGGAATCGCGAGCAACCACCAGAAATCCAGATCCATGCGAAATATCGAAGCAGAGACGAAAACCGCGCGATGATCGCGCGGCGTCCGTGTTAAATGACGGGCGGCATCGGCGGCTGGTCGATGACGGCCGGCGTTTCGCGCGCCGCACGCAGATCGCGCTTCAGGCGCCCGTTCTCGAGGCGCAGGCGGAAGATCGAAGGCAACGCGGACAGCAGGCCGGCCAGCAGCCCAACGGCGAAGAACGCCAGGCCGATCAGGATCAGCGGCGCTTGCCATGAATAGCCGGCAACGAAATTCAGCGTCGCGGTTTGCGTATTGGCCAGCGCAAGCACCAGCAGCAGCACGAACACCAATACCCGGATCAGCCAGACGATAAACTTCATGAAGCCCTCTCTTTGTTGAGGTTTGCCGCGGCGCGCGACTCCCCTTCGTCGCACCGAATCGACCCGTATTGTAAAGGATGCGTTTCCGCGGCTGCGCAGATCCTGCGTGACCCCGTTGCGCGGCGATCGCCGGAAATGAAAAAAGCGCCCGCAGGGGGCGCTTTTCTTTTCAGCCTTCGCCGGATGGGTTCCGGGCAAATCGGATGACGCTTAACGCTCGTCGTCCGGATCGTCAGCCTTCAGCGGTTCACCGGCGCGGCCGTCGACGCGTTCGCGCAATTCCTTGCCAGGCTTGAAGTGCGGCACGAATTTCTCGGGCACCTGCACTTTCTCCCCTGACTTCGGGTTGCGTCCGACGCGCGCCGGGCGACGGTTGAGGCCAAAGCTGCCGAAACCCCGAATTTCAATGCGATGCCCTTTCGCCAGGGCGTCAGACATCGCATCGAGCATCGTTTTCACCGCGAAATCCGCATCCTTGAGGACAAGTTGCGGAAATCGCGATGCCAGCTGCGCGACCAACTCGGATTTGGTCATACTTCAGCAGACCTCGTGAGGCTTACTGGTTCTGGCCGTCGAGCTTCGCCTTCAGCAGCGCGCCGAGGTTGGTCGTACCGGTCGCAGCAGCGCTGGAGTCCGACTGCAGGCCGCGGATCGCTTCCTGTTGTTCAGCCGAATCCTTTGCCTTGATCGACAGGTTGATGCCGCGCGACTTGCGATCGATGTTGATCACCATCGCGTTGACCTTGTCGCCTTCCTTCAGCACGTTGCGTGCATCTTCGACGCGATCCTGCGAGATTTCCGACGCACGCAGATAGCCTTCGATGTCACCCGTCAGCGTGACGACCGCACCCTTCGCATCGACCGTCTTCACGACGCCGTCGACGATCGAGCCCTTGTCGTTCATTGCAACGTAGTTGCTGAACGGGTCGCCTTCGAGCTGCTTGATGCCGAGCGAAATACGTTCCTTCTCGACGTCGATACCGAGCACGATTGCTTCGACTTCGTCGCCCTTCTTGTACTTGCGAACCGCTTCTTCGCCAGCTTCGCTCCACGACAGGTCCGACAGGTGGACCAGGCCGTCGATGCCGCCCGGCAGACCGATGAACACGCCGAAGTCGGTGATCGACTTGATTGCGCCCGTGATCTTGTCGCCCTTCTTGAAGTTGCGGCTGAAGTCATCCCACGGATTCGGCTTGCACTGCTTCATGCCGAGGCTGATACGACGACGGTCTTCGTCGATCTCGAGGACCATGACTTCGACTTCGTCACCCAGCTGGACAACCTTCGACGGAGCAACGTTCTTGTTGGTCCAGTCCATTTCCGACACGTGGACAAGGCCTTCGATGCCCGATTCCACTTCGACGAATGCGCCGTAGTCGGTGATGTTCGTGACCTTGCCGAACAGGCGCGTGCCCGACGGGTAACGGCGCGAGATGCCTTCCCACGGATCGTCGCCCAGTTGCTTGATGCCCAGCGAGACGCGGTTCTTCTCTTGGTCGAACTTGAGGATCTTCGCGGTGACTTCCTGGCCAACCGACAGGACTTCGCTCGGGTGACGCACACGACGCCATGCGATGTCGGTGATGTGCAGCAGGCCGTCGATGCCGCCGAGGTCGACGAACGCGCCGTAGTCGGTGATGTTCTTGACCACGCCGTTGACGATCGCGCCTTCCTTCAGCGTCTCGAGCAGCTTCGCGCGCTCTTCGCCTTGGGTTGCTTCGATCACTGCACGACGCGACAGCACGACGTTGTTACGCTTGCGATCGAGCTTGATCACGCGGAACTCGAGCGTCTTGCCTTCGTACGGGGTCGTGTCCTTGACCGGACGCGTGTCGACCAGCGAACCCGGCAGGAACGCGCGGATGCCGTTGACCATCACGGTCATGCCACCCTTCACCTTGCCGGTGATCGTGCCGGTGACGAGTTCGTTGTTGTCGAGAGCCTTTTCCAGCGACAGCCACGATGCAAGGCGCTTCGCCTTGTCGCGCGACAGGATCGTGTCGCCGTAGCCGTTTTCGAGTGCGTCGATTGCGACGGACACGAAATCGCCCGACTGCACCTCAACCTCGCCCTGATCGTTCAGGAATTCCTCGATCGGAATGTAAGCCTCGGACTTCAGGCCTGCATTGACGACCACGAAGTTGTGGTCGACGCGCACGACTTCGGCGGAAATCACTTCGCCGGCGCGCATGTCTTGGCGGGTCAGCGACTCTTCGAACAGAGCCGCGAAAGATTCAGTATTCGGGGTAGAGGTTTGCAGGTCGGACATAAAAATCTGATTGTGCATGGATCGCTGTGCCACGCCGGCCGGAATGGCAGGCTGAAAGGGCCAGATCGAGGTCCACACGGGGTTAAGGGTTCGAAACACGCTCCGCACTTACACGCGCGGAGCACCTACCGCTACCCGCCTTTTCAGGCGGGCTGGCCGAGCGCCCGGTACCACTGCAGCACCTGGTCGACCGCTTCATCGACCGAAAGTGCCGACGTATCGAGCAGCTTGGCATCTGCCGCGGGCTTCAGCGGCGCGGCCGCGCGATTGCTGTCGCGCGCGTCACGTTCACGAAGATCCCGGAGCAAGTCATCTATATTAGCAGAAAAACCTTTTTGCATCAATTGCTTATGCCGTCTGGTCGCGCGCGCCTCCGCGCTGGCCGTCAGGAACACCTTCAGCACGGCATCCGGGAAGATCACGGTGCCCATGTCGCGCCCGTCTGCAACGAGGCCCGGCGTCTTGCGGAACGCGCGCTGGCGCGCGACGAGCGCGGTGCGCACCGGCCCGTGCACGGCGATCGCCGACGCGCGGTTGCCGACCGCTTCGGCGCGGATGTCGTTCGATACATCGACGCCGTCGAGCTGCGCACAGCCTTCGCGGAACGTGATGTGGAGATCGTCGATCAGCTTCACCAGCGCGTCGATGTCCTCCGCCTCAATGCCGTAGCGCACGCTCGCAAGCGCGGCGAGGCGGTACAGCGCGCCGCTGTCGAGCAGGTGGAAGCCAAGATGCGCGGCAACGAGCGCGGCGACGGTGCCCTTGCCGGAAGCAGTCGGGCCGTCGATCGTGATGACGGGAGTCGGGTGAAAGGGTCGGGTCGATTTCATCAGAACAGTGGGGTCAGGCTTTGGCGAGCGCGGCGAAGCGGTCGAAATAGTCGGGGAACGTCTTGCCGACGCACTTCGGATCGTTGATCCGCACGGGCACGCCGCCCAGGCTGACGAGCGAGAAGCACATCGCCATCCGGTGATCGTCGTACGTGTCGATCGCCGCGTTCGGCGTGAGCTTTTCCGGCGGCGTGACGACGAGGTAGTCAGGGCCTTCCTCGATGATCGCGCCGACCTTGCGCAACTCGGTCGCCATCGCGGCGATGCGGTCGGTTTCCTTCACGCGCCAGCTCGCGATGTTGCGCAGCGTGCTCGTGCCGTTCGCGAACAGCGCCGCGACCGCGATGGTCATTGCCGCATCGGGGATCAGGTTGAAGTCCATGTCGATCGGCTCGAGCTTGCCGTGGTCGTGGCCGATGCCGCGCACGTCGATCCAGTCGTCGCCCATCGTCACGTTCGCGCCCATCTGCATCAGCGCGTTCGCGAAACCGACATCGCCCTGGATGCTCGCACGCCCCACGCCTTCGACGCGCAGCGGCCCGCCGCCAAGCGCGCCGGCCGCGAGGAAGTACGATGCGGACGACGCATCGCCCTCGACCATGATCCGCCCCGGCGAGCGGTAGCGGACGCCGGCCGGCACGACGAAACGCTGCCAGCCGTCGCGCTCGACGGTCACGCCGAAGCGCTCCATCAACCGGATCGTGATGTCGATGTACGGCTTCGAGATCAGCTCGCCGTCAACCTCGACCACGATCTTGCCGTCCTTCGCCTTCACGAGCGGCAGCGTCATCAGCAGTGCCGTGAGGAACTGGCTCGACACGTCGCCGCGCACGCGAATCGGCGCATCGACGGAAATGTTCGCGGGCTTGATCCGCAGCGGCGGGTAGCCTTCGGTCAGTTCGTAGTCGATCTGGGCGCCGATCTGCCGCAGGCCGTCGACGAGATCGCCGATCGGCCGCTCGTGCATGCGCGGCACGCCGTGCACGCGATAGTCGCCGCCATTCACCGCGAGCGCAGCGGTCAGCGGCCGCACGGCCGTGCCCGCATTGCCGAGGAACAGGTCGGCCGTCTTCGCCGTGAATGCGCCGCGCGTGCCCGCGACGACACAGGTGTCGCCGTCGCGCGCGAGCTTCACCCCGAGCTTGCCGAGTGCGTCGAGCATCACGCGCGTGTCGTCGGAGTCGAGCAGGTTGGTGATCGTCGTTTCGCCTTCGGCAAGCGCCGCGAGCAGCAGCACGCGGTTCGAAATGCTCTTCGAGCCTGGCAGGCGCACGGTGCCCGATGCGCTGGAGTACGGGCCGAGATCGAGATAGTCCATGGGAATCGTCCTGTTATTTCTTGACCGGTTCGGCAGCGGGCGCACCGCCGCGCTCCTGCCATGCCTTGCGCGCAGCGCGCGAGCGCGTGAACACCGCTTCGAGCGCCGCACCGTCGCCGGTGTCGATCGCCGCGCGAAGCCGCGTGAGCACGCGCGTATAGCCGTCGAGTTCGTCGAGCAACGCCGCGCGGTTCGCGACGCACACGTCGCGCCACATCTCTGGGCTCGACGCCGCGATGCGCGTGAAATCGCGGAAGCCGCCCGCCGCGTACGAGAATTTGAGTTCCGCGTCGGCCTCGCCGAGGATCTGCTCGACGAGCGCGAACGACAACACGTGCGGCAGATGGCTGATCGACGCAAACACGCGGTCGTGCTGCTCCGTGCTCATCGTGCGCACGTCGGCGCCGGTCGCACGCCACATCGCGTCGATCCGCGCGACCGATTCGGCTGCGTTCTCCGGCAGCGGGCACAGCACGACGTTGCGGCCGACGTACAGATCCGGCAACGCGGCCTCGACGCCGCTCGACTCGCGACCGGCGATCGGATGCCCCGGCACGAACTGCGCGATCCGCTCACCGAGCGCTTCGCGCGCGGCCGCGACGACATCGGACTTGGTGCTGCCCGCATCGGTGACGATCGTCGCCGCTTCAAGCCAAGGCGCGATGCGCGCGAGCAACGGGCCCGTCTGCGCGACGGGCGCCGCCAGCAGCACGAGATCGGCGCCTGCCAGCGCGTCGCGCAATTGCACATCGTCGTCGAGCGCCGCCGCGCGGTCGATCACGCCGA
>NZ_JAAGPG010001124.1:0-992 GCF_017104665.1 Burkholderia sp. Se-20378
AACAGCGCGGTCGTATCGACGACGAAGCGGTCGGCATGCAGGTCGACGTGACGGCTCGCGTAGACGAGGATCTCGTGCAGCCCGCCGCTCACCCACCACAGCAGCCCCCACGCAGCGGCGGCGGCGCCGATCTCGGGCATCCACGCATGCCACGCGCGCGCTTCGCCGCGCCCGTGCAGCCACCAGCCGGTGAACAGGCCGGCGAGCGCGATCAGCAGCATCGCGATGTACGGGCTGTTGAGCACCGGCAGCGCGGTGGCGTCGGCCGGCCCGAGCAGGCTCGTGAAGAATGCACCGGCGGCGGCAACCTGCATCAGCAGGCCGAAGCCGAATCGCAGCATGCGCTTCTCGCGCACGCCGAGCCAGACGACGGCCGCGCCTTCGATCGCCCACGCGGCGCTGGTCGTCGGGCCGGAGAACGCGAGCGGCACGGCCAGCGTCGCGAAGATCACCGCGAGCGCGAGCGTGGATTCGAACAGCAGCGCGAGGCGGTCGCGGTGCCGCGCGAGCCACGCGGTGACCACGACGTAGAACGCCGACAGCGCGACGGCGCTCCACGCGAGCCCGAACGGCATGTCCTTCACGAGCGACGCCTGCAGCGCGGTCGCGACGATCGGCGTGCCGAACACGAGCGTGCCGTCCACGTAGTGCCGCAGCGCGAGCTCGCGCTTCACCGCATACAGCAGCGCGATGCCGACATACATCAGGAAGAACAGGATGAGGAACGGCTCGGTGCTCGCGAACAGCGCGGGGCGGTAGGCCGTCACGCCCCACGCCGAGCCGATCGTGAACGTGAACACGAAGCCGAGCAGGTTCAGCGGACGCCAGGCCTTGAACCAGGCGATCGCGAAGATGCCCGCGTTCAGCAGCGCGTAGTAGCTGAACAGCGCGACATGGTTGCCCTGGCCGGTCGACAGCAGCACCGGTGCGAGAAAGCCGCCCGCGCTGCCCATGAACGCGAGCGGCAGTGCGTTCTGCCGCACCGCGAGGAA
>NZ_JAAGPG010001125.1:0-1130 GCF_017104665.1 Burkholderia sp. Se-20378
TTCGCGCAGGCCGCTTCGCACGCGCCGCCGCCGGCTTTGCCGGCGCGCGGCGCGCGTCGTTCAGGGCGTCGTTTCGGGCGTCACGCCGGGCGGACGGTTGCGGGCTTCGATGAGGGCGAACGTGCAAAAAGGCTTCAAGGGAATCCCGTGGTGGGGCTGGGCATCGGCCGGCGTGCTGTATGTGTGCGTCGCGGCCGCGGCCGTCGACTTCGCGTGGGAACGCGCGATCGACGCGCTCGAGGAAACCGGCGCGCACCGGCTCGACCTGTATGCGTCGAGCCTGAAAAGCGAGCTCGGCCGCTTCGAGATCCTGCCCGGCCTGGTCGCGCGGCAGGACGGCGTGCGCACGATGCTGAAAGCCGCGCCGCACGATGCCCCCGAGCTCGTGCACACGGTCAACACCTATCTTGAAGCCGTGAACCGCGACGCGGGCAGCGGCGCGGTCGACGTGATCGACCTGCAGGGCGACGTGATCGCCGCCAGCAACTGGAACGAGACGCTCAGCTTCGTCGGCACCAACGTGTCGTACCGGCCGTACTTCAAGGACGCGCTCGCGCGCGGCAGCGGCCGCTTCTTCGGCATCGGCACCAACACCGGCGTGCCGGGCGTCTACTTCGCCAGCGCGGTGCGCGACGACGGCGTGCCGATCGGCGTGGCCGCCGTGAAGATCAGCGTCGATCCGCTCGAATCAGCGTGGCGTGCGCCGGGCGTCGCCGCAATGGTCGTCGACAGCAACGGCGTGGTCGTGATCTCGACCGAACCCGCGTGGAAATTCACCGCGCTGCGCCCGATCACCGCGCAGCAGCAGCACGACATCCAGGCGTCGCGGCAATACGCAGGCCGCACGGTCGACGCGCTGCCGTACCGCCACATCGGCGACCGCAGCGCAGCCGCATGGTTCGGCACCTTTCCCGATACGCGCCACAGCGGCCGCACCACGCGCTATCTCGTGATGTCGCGCCCCGCGCCGCAGGCCGGCGATTCGCTGATGGTGCTGCTCGACATCGCGGGCGCGCGGCGCCAGCAGCAGACGGCCTTCGTGTTCGTCACCGGCGCGTTCCTGATCGCCGCGCTGCTCGCCGGCTACGCGATCCAGCGCCGCCGGGCGATCGTCGCGCGAGATCGGAAGA
>NZ_JAAGPG010001126.1:0-849 GCF_017104665.1 Burkholderia sp. Se-20378
TGTCGGCTCGGCGTTCACGGGCGGCGGCCGCGCGTTCGGCGCGGTGCTGCGCGATCCGCTCGTCGCCGATGCGATCGCACGTTCACTGGTGCTGGCGGTGAGCGCCGGCACGCTGTCGGTGGGTGTCGGCGTGCCGGTCGCATTCGCGCTGGCCGGGCAGTCGCCCGCCCGCCGCCACTGGACGCTCGCGCTGCTCGGCGTGCCGCTCGCGTTCTCCGGGCTGGTGATCGCCTACGGCTTCATCCTCGCGTTCGGCCGCGCCGGCTTCGTCACCACGCTGGCGGCGTCGCTGGGTGCGGACCCGACCGTGCTCGGCGGCGCGATCTACACGATGCCGGGGCTGGCGGTTGCGTATGCGTATTACCTGATTCCGCGGGTCGCGCTGATGATCTACCCGGCGCTCGCGAATCTCGACCGGCGGCCGCTCGAGGCGGCACTGACGCTCGGCGCGCGGCCGTGGCGCGCATGGCTCGACGTTGCGTGGCGCGAACTGTGGCCGTCGGTCGCGTCTGCGTGGTGCCTCGTCACGGCGATCGCGCTCGGCACGTACGGCACGGCGCTCGCGCTGGCCGGCACGCAGATCAACATCCTGCCGCTGCTGATGTATCTGAAGCTGTCGGACGGGCAGACCGATTTCTCGCAGGCGGCCGTGCTGTCGATCGTGCTGACGGCGATCTGCACCTGCGTTCTTGCATTGGGGGAAGGCCTTGTTCGGCAACGACGTCATTGAATGGTCGGAAGCGGCGCGCGACGCGCTGGCGCAACTCGCGCAGCGGCAGCGCGGCACGCGGCGGCATTGCATGCCGGTCGGCGTGATCGGTCCGCGCGAGGCGACCGACGAGCAGATGC
>NZ_JAAGPG010001127.1:0-1166 GCF_017104665.1 Burkholderia sp. Se-20378
CGCGGCGCCCGACGACATCACGCTGCGCGACTACAGCCCGCCGAACGTCGAGGCCGGGCGCGTGCTGTTCGCGCAGCGCGGCCTCGAGCCGATCGCGCGCTTCGAGCGCGGCGACGCGTTCGACGAGGCGTCGCTCGCGACGCTCGAGCCGCGTCCGACGCTCGCGATCGTGTCGGGTCTCTACGAACTGTTCGGCGAGAACGCGCTGATCGAGCGCTCGCTGCGCGGGCTCGCGCAGGCCGTGCCGCCGGGCGGCTATCTCGTCTATACGGGGCAGCCGTGGCATCCGCAGCTCGAATTCATCGCGCGCGCGCTGAACAATCACCGCGGCGAAGCGACCTGGGTGATGCGCCGCCGCTCGCAAGCCGAGATGGACGAACTCGTCGCGCGCGCGGGCTTCCGCAAGCTCGACCAGCGGATCGACGAAATGGGCATCTTCACGGTCAGCCTCGCGCAGCGGGTCGACGCGTCATGAGTGCGTTCGACGGCGACGCGAGCGGCCTCGCCGAGCCGGCGTCTGCCGTCGGCGCGCGCGACGCGTCGTTCGCGCTGCGCTTCGGCTGGCTCGCGGTGATGGGGGCCGTGTTCTTCTCGACCTACGGTTTCGCGAACTGGCTCGCCGCGCGCCGCGCGGCGGTGCCGACCTTCGCGTTCGGGTGGGAGCATGCGATCCCGTTCGTGCCGTGGACGATCGTGCCGTACTGGTCGATCGACCTGCTGTATGCGCTGTCGTTCTTCTTCTGGACGCGCCGCGCCGACCTGCTCGATCACGTGAAGCGGCTGTTGACCGTGCAGTTGATCTCGGTCGCGTGCTTCATCGCGTGGCCGCTGCGCTTCGGGTTCGAGCGGCCCGACGCGGGCGGCGTGGCCGGTGCGCTGTTCACGCTGCTGATGGGCTTCGACAAGCCGTTCAACCAGGCGCCGTCGCTGCACATCGGGCTGCTCGTCGTGCTGTGGGCCGTCTATGCGAAGCACCTGCGCGGCACGCTCGCGCGTGTCGTGCTGCACCTGTGGTTCGCGGCGATCGGCGTGTCGGTGCTGACCACCTACCAGCATCACGCGATCGACGTGCCGACCGGCGCGGCCGTCGGCTGTCTCGCGCTGTTCCTGTTTCCGCTGCGCGATGCCGCGGGCCGGCTGCCGGGCGCCGCTGCGTCGCCGGGCGC
>NZ_JAAGPG010001128.1:0-1163 GCF_017104665.1 Burkholderia sp. Se-20378
TCAAGCAGCAGCCGGCAAACGAGGTTGCGACACGTGACGGGAGTTCGGCCGGTGGCTCTTCCGATCTCGAACGTCATCACGATCGGCAGCAGCGCGGCCGTCGTCATGTCGCCGGTCGCCCACGCGGCCAGCATCGCGAGCGCGATCAGGCGATCGGTCACGCCATGCAGGCTCGGCGCGCGCAGGCTGTGCCACGCACTCGCGAACACCGGCCCCGCGACGATCAACGATGCGAGCGCGGCGAGCAGTTGCGCGAGCGTGTCGCCGCCGGCCGCCAGCATGCGCCACACGAACGACAGCACGAGCAGGCCGCCCGCGAGCAGCGCCAGCGCGATCTGCCGCGTGATCGTGCGGCGCTCGTCGGAGGACAGCGCGTAGGCCGTCTTGCCGGCGGGCGCGGTGTCCGGCTGCGTGGCCGGTTCAGCGAGCGAATTCATCGGGCGTTTCCGGGCAGGATCAGGTTCGAGGTGTCGTGCGGATCGATCGTCGTCACGCGCCCGGCTTTCGACAGCACGCGCTGCACGCGATCGCGATACAGCCGCGCCAGCAGCCCCGGATCGCCGTTGTCGCGGAGTGTCGCGTCGAGCTGCCGGATTTCCAGCGTGTCGGTCTGCGCGGTGGCGACGCGTTCGGCCGCATGGGCCTGTGCGTCCTGGACGATCCGGTCGGCATCCTGCTGCGCGTCCTGGCGCCGCTGCTCGGCAGCGGTGCGCGCTTCGGCGATGGTCCGTTCGGCGACCTGCAGCGACGTCAGCACTGCGTTGAACGCATCGGCGGCCGCACCGGGAAACGCGGGCTGTACGTCGACGCGCGCGACTTCGACGCCGAGCCCCGCGTGCACCGCGTCGAGTGCACGCAGGTGCCGCGCGATCGCATCGGCGAGATCGCCGCGCAACCGTTCGCGACGAGCGGCCATGTGCCGGTCGGCGGCCAGTTGCTCGGGCCGCGCAACCAGGAGCGCGTCGAGATCGCGGGTCGCCGCGACCTCGACGGCCGATGCGGATACGATCCGCTCCAGCGCCGTGTCGAGACGGTCCCGCTGCAGCACGTACGCGTAGGGATCGCTGACCCGGTAATACAGCACCGCGCTCAACGCGACCGCGCCGCCGTCGCCGGTCAGCACGTAGCCGGAACCGGCCAGCGCGTCGGGCAGCCGCGCGACG
>NZ_JAAGPG010001129.1:0-1097 GCF_017104665.1 Burkholderia sp. Se-20378
TCGTCGCGACGAGCCCGGCGAGCAGCACGCGGCGGTCGCCGAAGCGGTCGGCGGCCATCCCCCACGGCAGCTCGGACAGCGCGACGCCGAAGCCGAGCGCACCGAGCACGAGGCCGAGTGCGCCGTTGTCGAGGTGATAGGCCGTGCGCATCCACACGGCCGTGGTCGGAATGCCGGCCGCCGCGGCCGAGAAGCTCATGTTCGCGGCGACGCCGGCGGCCAGCACGCGCCAGCGATGGGCCGGGCCGCGCGCATCGCGGGCGGGCGAGGAGGGGGAAGCGACGTACGAGGTATCCATGGCGGCAGGCCCGGTTGGAAATTGACATCGACAGTCTGGCGACCTACATTCATCCTGAAAATCGGAAAGTTCTTGATGAATCGTTCGATAAAACAGGATGGTTGATATGCCCGGACAAGACATTCCACGCGACGACGGCGAGTCGCTCGCGCTGGCCGATGCCACGCTGGCCCGGCCCAACTTCGACGTGGCGGCGCTGCGCAGCCTCGTCGCGGGTGTGGATCTCGGCAGTTTTGCGAAGGCGGCCGACCGCGTCGCGCGCTCGTCGTCGGCGGTGAGCGCGCAGATCCGCAAGCTCGAGGAGCAGGCCGGCACGCCGCTGTTCGTGAAGGCCGGGCGCGGGCTCGCGCTGACCGACGCCGGCGATGCGATGCTGCGCTATGCGCGGCGGATGATCGAGCTGAACGACGAGGCGGCCGCGGCCGTGCGCGGCATGAATCTCGACGGCTGGGTGCGCGTGGGGCTGCAGGAGGATTTCGGCGAGGCGATTTTGCCCGACGTGCTCGGGCGGTTCGCGCGCGCACATCCGAAGGTACGGATCGAGGCGCGCGTGGCGCGCAATGCCGACCTGCTCGACCGGCTCGATGCGAACCAGCTCGATCTTGCGCTGGTGTGGGGCGATCCGGCGTCGGCGGCGCTGGTGGCGCGCTCGGGGATCGATAGCGAAGCGATCGCGCAGGTGCCGATGCAGTGGGTCGGGGCGGCGGGCGGCTTCGGGGCGGGGAGAGCGGCGGGGAGGGCAAAGGGGGGGGGGAGGGTGGAGAACGAGGTGGGGAGGCGGCGCATCACAAAAAAAAAA
>NZ_JAAGPG010001130.1:0-1049 GCF_017104665.1 Burkholderia sp. Se-20378
GAGAGCCGGCTCGGCGTGCCGAACTTGAGCGCACGGCTCGCGCCGACCAGCGTGTCGCGGATGCGCCGGTTCACGGCCTTCATGTCGACGCGCATGTATTCGCGGGCCGCGACGTCGTCGCGGGCCGGCACCGCGCTCGACAGGATCTCCAGATAGCCGATGCACAGGCGCAGGCTGCGCTGGATCGCCTCGAGCTGCATCATCGACGTCTCGCATTCCTTCGACACCGACGGCATCAGCGAGCGCAGCTGCACCAGCAGCGCGCTCAGCGCGGCCATTTCCTTCAGGTGCGCGTCGTCGCTGATCGGGCGGTCGCCCGCGAGCCGCGCATGCACGGCCGCGCACGCGCGCAGTGCGTCGGCGAGCTTGTAGCGCCACGAGTAGGTGGCATACAGCGGCAGCGCGAACGAGAACGCCAGCGCGATCGCGATGCCGGTCAGCACGTTCACCGCGCGCCACAGGCCGTCGACGATCTCGTTGTCGCCGTGCCCGGCGACGATCACCATCGTGATCGCCGACAGCAGCGCGATATAGCCGGCCTTGCCGATCGCGTGATACGCGCAGAAGCCGCACGCGAGCGCCATCAGCAGGTAGATCGCGAGCGGCGCGTGCACGAACGAATACAACAGGATCAGCCCGAGCCCCGCGAGCGCCCCGATCGACGTGCCGAGCGCGCGCTCGGCCGCCTTCTTGCGGATGTTGCCGTGGTGCTGCAGCCCGCCGACGACGATCAGCACGGTGATCGTCGACCACTCGCCGTGCGGCACGTTCAGGCCGGTGGACAGCGCGATCGACACGAGAATCGCGAGCGAGACGCGCGCCGCATGGATCAGCTTCGCGTGCCGGTAACGGCGATACGGGTCGAGCAGCGGGCGGAGCGCGTTGCGCAGGAGGGGCGGCAGCCGGGCAGGGAGCGGGGTGGTCATGGCGGAACGGGAGTGGCCGGAACGCGCACGGCGGCCTGCGCGGGCCGGCGCCGCGCCGCATGCGCAGCAGATGTCACGCTAACCGAACGCGGGAGGACTGTCCACGGCGCAGTCATCGGGCCC
>NZ_JAAGPG010001131.1:0-233 GCF_017104665.1 Burkholderia sp. Se-20378
TGTGATGTGCGTGACATTCATTGTTCGTGGCCGTCGTGTATATCGAGTATACCTGGTGACTACATAGTGTTGACTTGAGACGACTGCACGATGTAGCTGTGTTGGCGTGTGGCAATAGACTGATGGAGTGTTAGCAACTCGTTTCTTCTGTGCGCTACGGTATTCTCTTGCGGGTACTTTCTCTTTTTTTGTAGCGTTCTCCTTCTAGTGCAATCTATTTTTTTTTTTTTTTT
>NZ_JAAGPG010001132.1:0-730 GCF_017104665.1 Burkholderia sp. Se-20378
TGCATGCAGGCCGCCCGGCTGCGCCAGCACGATTTCACGGCGCACTTCGTTCTGCGCCGCGGCGCCGGTTTGTGCCGCCTGCACGGCTGCTTCGCCCTTGCCGCGCAGCACGAGCAGCGGCGTCTCGCCGGCCGTCGCGAAGCCGCTCGCGCGATCGACGACCTCGAACGCATCCGAGTTCGCGATCGCGATCACCGACACGAGCGAATGCGCGCTGCGCGCCACCGCGTCCTGGTCGAACTCGATCAGCAGCGTGCCGGCCTCGACACGCGCGCCGGCTTCGACGTGCGCGATGAAGCCCTGCCCGTTCAGCTCGACCGTGTCGATGCCGATGTGCAGCAGCACTTCCGCGCCTTGCGGCGTCGTGATCGTCACTGCATGGCCCGTGCGCGCGAGATGCGACACGACGCCCGCGCACGGTGCGACGAGCTGGCCCGCGAGCGGGTCAATGCCGATGCCGTCGCCGAACATCCCGCCGGAGAACACCGGATCGGGCACGTCGGCCAGTGCGACGATCGGCCCCGTCAACGGGGCAAGCAGGACGATCTGATCGTGGGTGGGGCTCTTCAACTGGGACTCCTCGGCGCGTCTCATCGGCTGTCTCGGCTATCAGTGCGTTTCGGTGACTTTGTTCAGGTGGCGCGGCGTGTCGGGATTGCGGCCGCGCGCGACGGCGAGATCCGCCGCCATCACGTAGAACGAAAGAATGGCGGCGATCGGGTCGAGCGCC
>NZ_JAAGPG010001133.1:0-1148 GCF_017104665.1 Burkholderia sp. Se-20378
CGCGCCGGCGCGGCGAGCGAGATCGCCGATGCGGCGCGCAAACCCTTCCGCGAGTGCGATGCCGAAATCGGCGGGTTCGGGCAGCCGCGCGACGAGGCCGCCGGTGAATTCGAGCGTGTCGTCCTGCTCGTTCATGCCCGGCCCCCTTCCATCATCCGGTCGAGTGCGTCGACGAGCGCGCGCTCGGGCCGCCGCGCATGCACGCCGGCCGGTTCACCGCCGCTGCGCCAGCCGGGCCGCACACCACGCACGAACAGGTACAGGTAGCCCGCGATGTGCGTGTCGTAGTCGTAGTCGGGCAACCGCCCGCGCAGGTAGCGATGCAGTGCAACCGTATAGAGCAGCGCCTGCAGGTGATACGCGTGATCGGCCATCGCGACGTCGAGCGCACGCGGGCCGTAGGCGTCCGGCGTCGTGCCGAGATGGTTCGACTTCCAGTCGACGATCCAGAAGCGGCCGTCGTGTTCGACGATCATGTCGATGAAACCCTTGATGAAACCGGCGAGCATGCCCGCCTCCAGTGCAACGTCCGGATAGCCGTGCGCGACCAGCAGGCGGCGCAGCGCCATCAGGTCGAGCGCGGGCGCCGGGAACAGGAAACCCATTTCGTCGAGCCGCTTCGCCGGATCGAGATCGGCGAGCCGCATCCCCGGCACGAGCTCGGTGCGCACGACATCGTCGACCAGTTGCACCATCATTGCCGGCAGGCGCGTCGCGAGTTCGGGCTCGGCCTCGACCGGCCGGTCGTGCAGTGCGCCGAGCGCGGCCCTGGGCCACGACTCGGGCTCGGTGAACCGGCTGAGTTCGAACAGGCGGTGCAGGCACTCGCCGGCCGCCGCGCCGCGCGGGAACACGAGGATATCGTCATCGGGCGGTTCGGGTGCGACCGGATCGGCCAATAGCCACTCGCCATCCGGCGCCACTGCGGCAAGCGCATCGTGATCGGGGCGCAATTCGTCATCGGGCACGGCCGCGACGCCCGCCTCCTCGCGTGCCATCGACGCGGTCAGCGAACTGAAGCTCGCCATCCGCCACGCATCGCGCAGCATGCGCGTCGCATGGCGCGCCGCGAGCGTCTGCGATGCGTCGTGCCCGGCCGCGAGACGCTCGGGGCGCGCTGGCGCAGGCAGCGGCGCGACGCTCACGGG
>NZ_JAAGPG010001134.1:0-1146 GCF_017104665.1 Burkholderia sp. Se-20378
GTCGGGGGGCGAGAGGCGGCCGCGGCGTCCGTGGGGGGCGAGCCGTCCGCGCCGGCATAGCCAGCCGGGGCGGCCGAGGCACCCGTACCGGCCGGGGCGCCCGAGTCGGCCGAGGCACCCGAGCCACCCGAGTCACCCGACGCACCCGAGTCGCCCCAGTCACCCGAGTCACCCGAGCCAGCCGAGCCACCCGAGCCAGCCGAGCCAACCGAACCAGCCGAGTCGGCCGAATCAACCGAACCGGCCAAGCAAGCCAAGCCAAGCCAAGCCAAGCCAAGCCAAGCAAGCCACCACCATCACGAACCGCAGTGAATCGCGACACCGCCGCCGGCAAGACCGCCGACGCAGGCAAACCCGAAGCGACCCGTTTCAGCGCGCCGACGGCGCGGCGGACGCATCCGCGAGCGCCGGCATCGATTCCGCCAGCGTGCGTTCCGGGCGAATCCGCAGCGCGGCGACGATGCCGATCAGCAGCATCGCGACCGAGCCGATGAACGGCACGGTCCAGCTCCCCGTGCGATCGACGAGATAGCCGAACAGGATCGGCGACAGGATCCCCGAGATCGCGGAGCCCGCATTCATCATCCCGCTCGCGATGCCGGCGTGGGCCGGCGCGATGTCGCTCGGCACGGCCCAGATCGGCCCGATCGTCAGTTCGAGGCACAGGAACGACCCCGACAGGCACAGCGCGACGCCGGCCGTCGAGTGCACGACCGCGAGCGGCAGCAGGCACACGAGCGCACCGACGAAGCTCGCGACGATCACGCTCTGGCGCGACAGCGCGAGGTTGCCGGTCTTCCGGTAGATCCGGTCGCACAGCCAGCCGCCGAGCGTGTCGCCGACCACGCCCGCGAAGAACACGCCGGACGCGAACAGCGCGGTCGACTTCAGGTTCAGCCCCTGGCCGTTCAGGAAGAACGTCGGCAGCCACGTGAAGAACAGCCACGCAGTCCAGCCGTAGCAGAAGTAGACGAAGATGGTCGGCGCCATGCGGCGGAACAGCGGCCCCCACGGCGTCGGGCCGGCGGGCGGCGCGGGGCGGGAGACCGGACGCGCGTCCTGTAGGGACAGCGGGGGGCCGAGCGTGTCGCGCTCGTCGTTCGCCCCAGCACGGAAACACCAAAAGCGGCCACGCGCGCCAACTGA